>NZ_FUYE01000015.1 GCF_900167535.1 Prosthecobacter debontii | reverse complement strand
CCGATTTGACGATGCGCAAGCTGCGTCGCAGCAGCTTTCACAGCGTAGCGTGGCTCAACTAGAGCAGGCCCTCCGTGACTATCTAGTGGAGCACAGTAGAAAGCCCAAGCCTTTCACTTGGACTGCCTCGGCTGATTTAATCCTCGGAACGGTCCAATATTTATGCAGGGAACTTGTCTGACAGCCCACTAGACCTCGATACTGCCGAATAGAAAACGATATCTTATTGCCATCAAGATCGTTAGGAAGCGCGCCGAGGCCCGTGATCAACTTGCCCAAAATCATCGTTCCGAGCTTCGCTTTGATGACCGAAAGTAAACCCATGGTGATGCAAGTTTAAGTTCGGTCATCCATTGAAGTCGATCAAACTCGCCTTACATGCCCGCAGCCGCTTTAGCTTGGGCTTGGCTTTCAGCCGAAAGGCGGCTCAGAGGAAAGGTGAAGGTCTTCCCATCCGCGGTTTTCAACGTAATGAGATCGCCCTGGAGTGAAACAAAGTTGGCCTGCACCACTTTGCCATCGCTGCTGGTCCAGCTCTGAGGACCGGCCGCAGGTGCTGGGGTAGTAGCTACGGCGGGCGCTGGGGCAGCACCGCCAGTGAGGCTGGCACCTTCCTTGATCCAGTTTTCAAAGGTCAGAAGTTCCGCCTCCGTCAGTCGGTTTTTCCCCTTCGGCGGCATCACATCGGAGTCATCGTCTGGCAGCTTGCAGACATTCAGCATCGTGCTCTTCGCAGGCTCGCCTGGGACGATGTGCTGGCCGGGACCAATGACGCTGGAAAGCTTGTCGGGGTCCAGGGCCAGATCCCCCTTCGTCTTGCCTTTCGCCGCATTATGACAAGCATAGCATTTCGTTCTGAAAATAGGCTCAATCTGAGTCTTATAGTCCACGCTGAAAGCGGTGGCGGTCGTAGCAGCAAGCGCGAGGGCGGTAGGAATGGCTTTGTTCATTGGTGACGGCACGGATTTAACGGTTTCTGATACCACCTTGTTAGACTCCATGTCACTAGGAATTTCTGACAGGCGTGTCGGAAGCGGCTCAGAGTTCCCGGGCTTTTCACCCGAGAGGTCTGGCTTAGACGAGTCTGGTTGAGCGATATTCGGGGGTGCGTCCTGCACTTTTTCAGCTACGGGTCTTTTCTTTTCCCTGGTTGGCGGGGTATGGCTAAAGTGATCCCGCCACACCAGCAGCCCCAATAGCAGAACGATGAGGATGCAGGCCACAGCATAACCCATCGCGTTATTTTTGGCGGGCGAGCGGGTCAAAGCGTGGGCGGGCGGACGAGGCCCACTCGGAGGCATGCGCCGAACCGTGGGCGGCCTGGGAGGCGCAGGCACTTCCTGCGTTTTCGCCGGAGTGGTGGCGGTAAGGATCGCCTGACGCACCTCTTGTGCTGACTGATAACGCCGAGCAGGGTCTCTCATCAGACACTTCGAGAGCACCCCGGCAAACTCGGGTGGAATGCCCATGCCCGCTTGGGCTCCCGCAGCACGGGGTGTCTTGCCGGTGAGCAGCTCATGGATCACGACCCCCAGTGAATAAATATCCGCACGATGATCCGTAGGCTGACCCACGATCAATCTCTCCGGTGCCGTGTATTCAGGCGTGCCGTATTCCTCCGTCTCCGCACGCTCTGCATAGGCCAGATCACGAGCCAGACCGAAGTCCACCACCTTCACTTGCCAGTCAGAAGTCGTCAGCACATTGGCAGGCTTGATGTCGCGATGGATCACCCCCTGCGTGTGCGCATAGTGCAGGGCCTCACAGAGCTGGATCATCACATGCCGGGCTCGTTCCGGTGTGATCTCCCCCGCCAGCGTCCGCATGTGTAGGTCGGGTCCGTCCACATACTCCATGGCCAGATACAGATGCCCGGCGGAAGTCTGGCCAAACTCAAACACCGCCACGATGTGGGGATGGGAGAGCCGCGCCATGGAGCGGGCCTCGGCATTGAATCTCTCTGCGTCCGCCGGATTGGCCGCAGCCGCCACTGGCAGCACCTTCAGCGCTACCCAGCGCTCCAGGTGCGACTGCCGGGCCAGATAAACGGCGCCCATACCGCCGATGCCAATGATCCGCTGCATCTCATACTGCGGCAGCAGCGCGCCCAATTCCTCCAGCGTTGGAAACAACGCCCCATCTAAAGGCCCATCCTGTGGGCCTTCCTTTCCGGGTGCGGACTGTGCATCATCTGGCATTCGTCTTTTAAACAGTGACTAGGAGCTAAGTCTATGCCCGGCCTTGTCACAAAATCGAAGAAATTCATAGGCAGCCTGAAAAGAAACTTCGTCCCTCTCTTGGCGGCCTGCACTTTCCTCCGTATCATGCATGGTGATGAACGATCAGGCCGTGCTCTCCAGCCAATGGCGAAAACTCGCCCGCCGCACCGCGCGGAAGGTGAATCTCGGCTGGTGGCTTCAGGCACTCAACCCTTGGCTCATCGCCAGCAGCGTCATTCTTTTCACTGTCGTGCTCTGGTGGAGAAACCAACCCAGCGGGGTTTCCGCCAGCCCTTATTGGCCTGCATTGCTCCCCCTGCTCCTCATCCTCAGCCTCGCCGCCTATCTCCAGATTCGTCATCGGTTCATCCACCTGCCTCAAGCCCTCGTGCGACTGGAATCTGAGCTGCATCTGCACAATGCGCTTTCCGTTGCCCACCTCGGGCAGGGACGCTGGCCGGAGATCCCGCCGCATGTTCAGGATGGATGGCAGTGGCGTTGGCGGCAGCTTTGCACCCCCTGGCTCATCAGTCTAGCCTTGCTGCTACTCGCCTTCCATTTGCCCATCTCACCCGCCCTCATCGCCAGCCGACCGCAAGCTGAGCCCCAGTCCTGGCAGCAGATGGAGGAATGGCTCAGCCAACTGGAGGATGAAAAGCTCATCACTCCCGAAGAAAAAGCCGAGCAAGCGGCCAAAATCGCTGAACTGCGTGAGCAATCTCCCGAGCAGTGGTTCAGCCATGACAGCCTCCACGCCAGCGACACGCTGAAGGAGCAACTCCAGCGTGACATGGCCCGTCTCTCGCAGAACCTCAGCCGCATCGAGCGCAGTCTCAATGGCCTGCAAAACTACGCCAGCCAGCTCAGCCCCGCCACCCGTGACCAACTCCTCCAGGACATGAGCGAGGCTCTCAAGGACCTGCAAACCAATGGCTTGGAGCTGCATCCTGATCTCCTCAAAGAGCTGAAATCACTCGACCCCCAGAACCTCTCCGGTCTCTCCAAGGAGCAACTCGATCAACTCCGTGAGACCCTCAAACAAGGGGCCCAGCAGAGCGGCAGCATGGGCTCAAATCCCGGTTTCCTTGGCGATGGCGAGGGTGCTGACGATGAGCTCGCCGAGATGCTCGGTCGCCTCAAGCAAGGTCAAGGCAACAGCCCTGGTGAGGGTGAAGGTGAAGGCGACCAACCTGGCGAAGGCGGCATCTCACGCGGCCCAGGCAGCGCCCCCCTGACACTTTCTGATGAAGAAAACGACTTCGGCACCCAAAACACCGAGGCCGTCTCCAATCCCGACCTCAGCCGCGTCCAACTGAGCACTCAACTCGGCCTGAAAGACGGCAAGCACGACGTGGACAAGACCTTTCAAGGCCCGACCTCCGCGGGCAACACCACGAATACAGGTCAAGGTGGCGAACAGGTCTGGCGGGACACCCTTACCCCCGAAGAAAAAGCCGTGCTCAAGCGCGTGTTTAAGTGACTACGCGGCAGCGTCCCGGAGTGCGGTGGCAAAGAAGCCGGAGCCATCGGGCTTTGGCGACACCGCTCTTGCCGAAGCGAATCCATTGACGAAGACCTCGCAGCCTTCCTGGGAATTATATCATCCGCTCGAGGCTGTTGTCCTAGAGTAGGTCTTGCCCCCGCAAGAGCGGTGTGGCGCTATCGCTTCCCACCGCACTCCGGGACGCTTCGCGCCGTTCCTCACGCCTTGGCGAGATGATCCACACAGATCTGGGACCAGGACTCCAGGCTGCCTTTCTGAGCGAGGAGTTCCTCCATCGTCATGAAGCGCAGGTCCTGGATGGCGTCTTCGTTGGACTTCACGTCATCGGAGCTGAGTTCGAAGACATGGACAACACCCAGGTGGACGCTGCCGACTTCGCTACTGTCATCGTTGATGAGGCCAATGACGGTCTGGGTGTGGGTGCCACCGAGCTGGAGTTCCTCGGCGATCTCGCGCTCGATGCTGTTGAAATACATGGCGCGGCCCATTTGATCCTGCCCCTGGTCCACGGGGTTGATATGGCCACCGATACCGATGCTGCGTTTGGCCACGAGGCGCTTCTCGCCAGAACTGCCGCCACGGGTGTAGCTGAGCAGACGGCCTTCGTGGCGGAAGACGGAATAGGGGATGAGCTGCTTGTGCGTGGGGTCGGCCTCAGCGGCGGGACGCTCCATGAAAAAGTTGGCCCCAGGAGCCAGCATGGCCTCCAGGTAGCGCTCTACCTCGGGCTGAAAGCCCTGAAAACTGCCGAGAGAATCGAAAAGGGAGCGCGGGATGACGAGGACGTGTTCCATGAGAGGCGTGGAGTGTGGCGCGACCTGGGCTGTGGTCAATCTGCAATCGAATCGTCCTGACCCGGTGGGTTTGAGCTCCCGAAATGAAAAGCGGGCCCCCGATGATCGAGGGTCCGCTGAAGCCAGGACAAGAGGCCCTTAGCGGCTCAAACCACGGGCTTTTTCGATGAGCTGGATGAACTCGCCGCGATATCCCAGGGGATCACTCCCCTTCCCGGCAAGAGCTCGCTGGCGCACCTGCTCCCAGGTCAGTGTCCCGGCATAGGACGACTCACGCAGCAGCAGACCAAATCCGGCCACGGCAGCGGTGAACTGGAACTCCTGCCCGGCCTGATCCAGGGCGCGGTCGTCATCCTTCACCGGCACCTCGATAAGCTGGCTGGTGCTGCCCTCAGGTTCCTTGTAGCGCAGCTTCACGGTGAGGGCTTCACCTGCAGCATCTCCCGCAGGAGCAGCGGGCTCGGCCGCAGGGGCTGTTGGCTGATACTTGAGCGCATCCACCGCTGGGCGTGGCTCGGTGCCTGGGGGTAGGTTCGCAGGCACCAACTCGTAAAGAGCGGTGACGCTATGCCCGGCACCGATTTCACCGGCGTCCTTGGTATCGTCGTTGAAGTCCTCTTTGGCTAACAAACGATTCTCATAACCGATGAGGCGGTAGCTGCGGATGATGGCGGGATTGAACTCCACCTGGATCTTCACATCCTTAGCGATGGTGACCAGCGTGCCGTTCATCTGCTCCACCAGCACCTTGCGGGCCTCGCTGAGGCTGTCGATGTAGGCGTAGTTGCCATTGCCCTTATCCGCCAGGGTTTCCATGGTGCGATCATGGAGATTGCCTTGGCCATACCCCAGCACGCTGAGGAAGACACCACTGCGGGCTTTCTCGGTGATGAAGGTTTCCAGCTCGGTCGGATCGCTGATACCGACATTGAAGTCGCCATCGCTGCAGAGGATCACACGATTGACCCCGCCCTTGATGAACCCAGCCACCGCCTGTTCATAGGCCAAGCGAATGCCTGCACTGCCATGCGTGCTACCCCCGGAGTTCAGGCGATCAATGGCCGCCATAATCTCGGCTTTCTGCTGACCGCTTGTGGAGGCAAGCACCACCTGAGTTCCCCCTGCATACGTCACCATGGAGACGCGATCATTCTCGCCCAACTGCTCCGCCAGCATGCGCAGACTCTGCTGCACGAGAGGCAGTTTGTTAGGCTCGCCCATGGAGCCGGAGACATCCACGAGGAAGACGAGATTGCTGGGCTGGCGGTCTTTACCGATCTGCTTACCCTTGATTGCAATGCGAGCTAGGCGATGCGCAGGCTGCCAAGGACTGGCGGCCATCTCCACCTTCACGGCAAAGGGTTCCTTGGCATTGGCGGCTGGGCCATCTTCATCCGTGGGGAAGTAGTTGATCAGCTCCTCCACCCGCACAGCATCCCGTGGAGGACGTGTGTTTTGATTGAGAAAGCGCCGCACGTTCGCATACGAAGCCGTATCCACATCGATGGAGAAGGTGGAGAGCGGCTCACGCAGCACATCCGTCAGACGATTCTCCGTGATGGCGGTGTAGGTTTCGGTATCTCTGCGATTGCCGAACAAGAGCCCAACAACGGGAGGCGACAGTCTGCCATTGGTTTCGAGATCGTCATTGCCGAGTTGGCCTGCACCGACACGTTGCATCATCTCTGTGCTTGCAGCCCCAGCAGACATGCTCATGCGTCCACTTACCGTTCCACTTCCTGATAACGTCGCCATCATTGAGCTATCGCCCAGGGCCGCAGCAACAGGCGGTGGCGGAGGAGGAGAGGCGGGCTTTGCAGGAGCGGCGGCGGCAGCTAGGTCCGTCATGTTTTGACTCTGCGGCCGTAGCGCGGGGGAATCCTTCGAGCCCTCGGTGGAACCCGTATATGAATCCGAGAACGCTTCATTCTTCGCGAAGCCTAAAGTGATGTCTCGGCGTTGATCACTCTCCGTCTGTGGCGAAGCTGGCTTAGGCGCCTCCATCGGCACCGGGGCAGCACGAGACAACAGCATCTCATCATCTACCGCCGTAGCGTCTTGTTTACGCAGTTCTTCTCCCCCCGGCTGGACATAGCTCATCACCTGCCCTTCCGTGATCTGCTCCTGCTCCATCTGCTGACGAATCAACACCGTCGTTCCCAGCACCACGGCAGCAGCCGCAGAAAGGTTCACGAGGGCATGACGCCGCCACCAGGAAGGCTGGGGTTTGGCTTGGGTCGGAGGGGGTTCTGCGGAGCTTTCCAGAAGCTGCAAATCGGCTTTCTCCAACCGCTCGCGCTGATCGGCATTGAGCGTCAGCGAATCCGTGCCCAGTTCCGCAGTCAGGAACTGGCAAAAGTCTTTGGTGTGAGATGCCAGGGCTTGAGTTTCGGCGTCGTCTTTCAGGAGGGCCTCGATCTGGGCCTTTTCCTCCTCGCTGAGTTCATCCAGAGCCCACGCGGTGATGTTTTCCTGTTTCATAAAAGTCGTGATGTGGGGGTGATTTTATTGGTTAGGCCAAGGCGGTCTTGGGGGGCGTTTGCGGTTGTTCATGTCCCTCTTGCGCCTGCCACTTCAGGCGCAGCGCCTGCACACCCTGATGAATGAGATAGCCGACATTGCCGATGCTGGTTTGCATGGCGGCGCTGATCTCTTTGTAGTCGAGACCGGCGATGAACTTCAGCCGAATCGCCTCCCGCTGCCGCACGGGAAGTTCATCGATGAGTTGACGTAGAGCGGCGGCGGTTTCGCGGCCTTGGAGTTCCTCTCCAGGTTGCGGACTGTCGGCCGCTTCGAGATCGAGTGTTTGCACTTCCATAACGATGACACGTTGGTGTTTGCGCTGATGATCCACGGCTTGGTTTTTACACACCGTGAACAGCCAGGGAGCGAGGCGCTCATGATCGAGCGTCGCCAGATTCTGGCTCAGTTTGAGAAACACCTCCTGAACGATGTCCCGCGAGTCTTCAGCATCTTGAGTGAAGCTATGAGCATAGCGCAGCAGAGGCCGCTCATAGCGTGTCAAGGTATCCAGAAACAGGCGGTGCAGGTCGTTCATGGGGTGGGTTCAGGAAGCAGCACGGACTTGGACTGCGTTTCTTGGGAACCCTTCGAACTTTTTTGCAAATCACGGCACGAAGCCTTCACATCCACCCACGCCACCGATACATCCAGGTGCCAATGATCTCGTGAAACCAAGCATCAAAGATATCGAATGAGTTGCGATGCGGCAGGTGGAACCACTTCACCGTGCCCACCTGATTGTAACTGCTGAGATAATGGCAAGGCACCGGCAGCACCGGCACACCTACTTTGGCAAAAGTAGCCACCGATCTCGCCATGTGGCTGGCTGAAGTCACCAGCACCACTTTTTGCCAGCCGCGCTCTTTCGCCAGAGCCGCGACCTTCACCGCTTCATCTCGCGTATTGGCACACACACCTAAACTGACGATCTCAAAGCCCGGTTCCGGAAAGCGGCTCAGGAAATCCGCAATCGCATCCGCCTCCGAAAGCACATCTCCCTGATTCTCATAGCCACCGCCACCCACAACGAGAATCGGAGCCATGCCTCCGACCACCATGGACAAGGCCGTGGCGAGACGATCCGAGCCTCGAACGAGATGCAATCCCGTGGGCTCTGTCAACGACGGATGAATCCCGCCGCCCAGGCACACAACGGCATCGGCTCCCGTCACCTCTTGGATAGAAGGTAAAGCATACTGATCCTCCAACCTCGCCATCAACCATGACGGCAGAGCAGTGCACGTGAGCAAGGAAAGAATCCCCCAAGCGACAGTAGGGAGAGCTGCCCAGCGCCAGAGACGCATCCAGACCATCCGCACGACCCAAATCGTCAGCAGCAGCCAAACCAGCGTCAAAGGCTGAATCAAAAGCATGAAGCCGCGCAGCAGGGATTCCATAAGTCAATCCTTGGTTAAACCTTCCTTTTGCCAGCCTCCCAGGCTGCATCCATCTCTTCCAGGCTTGCTTCGCCGAGTTTCTTTCCCTGCTCCGTTAGAGTGGCTTCCACTGCATGAAATCGGCGAACAAACTTTTCATTTGCCATGGCGAGAGCTGCTTCAGACTCCACACCTAACTTACGAGCGAGATTGACCACACTGAAAAGCAAGTCCCCGAGTTCCTCCTCCACGGCCTTCTTTTCACCTTCGGCGATGGCTTGCTCTAGCTCGGCGGCTTCTTCACGAATTTTCGCAAACACAGGCGCCGCATCTGGCCAGTCAAATCCCACTCGTGCCGCTTTCTTTTGCAGCTTTTGAGCTTTCATCAGCGCAGGCAGGCCATTGCCGACTCCATGGAGATGCCCCTCTTTCTGCGTGCCTTTTTCCTGACGTTTGATCACATCCCATTGGCTTAGCACGGCAGAGGATGTCTCGGCTTGAGCCTCACCAAACACATGGGGATGACGGCGGATCAGCTTTTCCGTCAACCCGGTGGCCATGTCATCGAGATTAAAAGTGCCATCTCCGGCGGCGATTTCAGCATGCAGGATGGGCTGTAAAAGTAGATCTCCCAGTTCCTCGCAAATCAAAGTCGGGTCGCCGCTGCGGATGGCATCCACCACTTCATAAGCTTCCTCAATCACATGGGGAATCAACGTTTCGTGAGTCTGCTCTTGATCCCACGGGCAGCCCCCGGGCGCACGCAAACGGTGCACAACGTAACGCAGACGGGTCATCGGATCTGGGTGATCAAGGCTCATACCCCACGCGATAACCGCAAAAGGGCCAGAGGAAACGTGAAAATGATTGATTCACCGCCTGACTCGCCTACCTCATGCGTCGGCGTCGTCACTTCTCTCGTAACTCCTCCCAAACCTTCTACCCTTATGGCCTCCGAAGCAGTCCTCAACCTCAACGAATCCAACTTCCAATCCGAAATCTCCAGCAGCACGGTCCCGGTGATCGTGGATTTCTGGGCTGAGTGGTGTGGACCTTGCCGCATGCTGACCCCCATCCTTGAGCAGCTTGCTGACGAGAAGGGCTCCGCTGTTAAGGTCGCCAAAGTGAATGTGGATGAGAACCCGAACCTCGCCGCTCAGTTTGGCGTTCGCTCCATCCCCATGCTGCTTTTCATCAAGAACGGCGAAGTGAAAGAAACCGTCGTCGGCGTGCAGTCCAAAGACGCCCTCGCTCGCAAAGTGGACGCCTTGGCTTAAGCCTCGCGCCTGCCTTTGATCCTTTAAAATGACAAAGCCGTCTGGTGTTCCCAGACGGCTTTGTTGTTTTCAGAATCTTTGACGCTCGCTTTACTCGCCCAGCGTCACGTCCTTCACATTGCCTAGCTCGGCTTCACCTTCGACGAGACCCAGGGCCCATTTGATGCCGCCCAAGATGTGCTCTTGATAGGTCTTGGCAATCTCAGGGGAGTTCTTGCGATCCTTCGTGTCCACCTTCCAGGTCGGATCCCAGACATCTTCACGGTGTCCAAGGGAGGTGTAAAACACGCGACCTTTGCCAAAGGCTTTGCACCAGGAGATGGGGTAGTAGCCCGGGGTGCCTTCATTGGGGTGATTGTTCAGTCCCATCAACCCATGGACGGTGGCAGGGTCATAGCTTTTGAAGATGTAGATCTCATCATAGACCTTGTAACCATTCGGGATCGGTTTGGTGGCGGGGTGAGCCGGATCATGCAGGATGGGCTGCACTTCCACCTGAGCCTTGTGGGTTTTGAATTCACCGCCCAGCATATCCACATACCCCCGGAAAGGGTGATAAGTATCGCCACCGGAATGCATGGCCACAAAAGCCTTGCCGCCTTTGATCAGTTCCACAAAACCTTCACGATCCGGCAGCAGCAGATCACCCGTGGTGTTGGCGAAGATGAAGCCATCGTAGTCCTTGATCTTGTCCAGGGCCATCTTGTCCGCCATGTAGGCCTTCACCTCCTCCATCCAGGTGGCATTGGCAGCATTAAAGTCGGCCAGAGCCTTGCTGTAGGTTTCCTGGCGGGCTTTGAAAGCCTCTTCACTTTCGTTGCCCTTTTTCTCGGGTGGACGGCCCGGATTCTTCGGCTGGGCGGAGGGCTGGTGCACATAGTCCACGGTGAAGGCACCGGAGGATTGTCCCAGCTCGCCGAGCACTTTTTCCGCCGTCTCAATGGACGAGTGACGGAATCCAGTGGTCACGGTGACCACGAGCAGTTTTTTCGGAGCGGCAAGGGCTTGCCCGCTAGCCGCAGCGAGGACGACGAGGAGCGATAGAAACGAACGACGAATCATAGTGGAGGTTAGGCTGGTTTGACAAAGATGCCGTGGAGGTTCAGAGTGACTTTCACAACCGCGGACGCGAGGACGACCTCGCTCATCCATTTCTACAACGGGGACGACCCTGGCAATAATTGTATTTAATGGCTTGGATTTATCTTTTTTTGGCGGGACTCACGGAAATTGCTTGGGCGATCGGATTGAAATACACCCAAGGTTGGACACGCCTCTGGCCCAGCATTATCACGGCGTCCCTCATCGGCATCAGTCTCTTTCTGCTTTCACAAGCACTCAAAACCCTGCCCATCGGCACCGGTTACGCCATCTGGACAGGCATCGGCGCAGTTGGCACCGTGATCGTGGGGATTGTCTTTTTTGACGAGCCGAAGACGCTCATGAGGCTGATCTGCATTGGCCTCGTGCTATCCGGTATTATCGGCTTAAAACTGACCTCCCACGCCTAATCAAGGCATGGGCAGCCCGTTCAAACGACGCCGGAGCATGTCCAAGGCGAACTGAGAGGTCAACAGCTTGAAACGATCACGAGAAACGGGGTAGAACAGCTTTTTCACCACCGTTTCCTGTCCTTTGGAGGCCAACGCGACAAAAACCGTGCCCGCAGGTTTTTCTTCGGTCCCCCCTGTGGGTCCAGCAATCCCGGTGACGGACAGCGCATAGTCTGAACCGGACACGCGGAGGCATCCATCAGCCATCGCACGCGCCACCGGTTCACTTACGGCCCCATGTGCAGCCAGGAGATCCTCAGGCACGCCCAAGTGATTTTGTTTCGCTTCGTTGGCATAGGTCACAAAACCATGGCCGAAGACCTTGGAAGCCCCACTCACATCGGTCAGTCGACTCGCCAAAAAGCCCCCCGTGCAGGATTCTGCCGTCGCTAGCCACTCGCCACGCTCAGCCAATCGTTGGATGACCACTTCTTCGATCACTCGCTGATCTTCAGACAGAATGAAATCCCCCAAACGACTCCGCACGATTTCAGCACCTTGCTCCACGGGGCCAGGCTGTCCTGCAAGACGAACATCGACATCGCCTTTCCCGATGCAGTAGCCTAACTCAAGCCCAGGGACTTTTTCCAGGTCCTTTTCCACGCTCTCTACGATCTCAGACTCACCAATGCCGGTGAGTTTGAGATAAATCACCCGGCGGGAGGTCCCATCAGGGATCCATTCGCGCAAGCGTGGTTCCAGGCAGGCTTCCACCATCGGTTTCAATTCCCGTGGCGGCCCAGGCAGCAAGAAGATGTGGCAGTTCCATCCTCGGCTTTCGCCTAAAGCGGCGGGAAAATAAAGACCGGGAGCTGTGCCCATCGGATTTTCCAGCACCGTGGCGCCTGCTGGCACCATGACTTGGCGGAAATTCGACGCGACAGGGACCTTGTTCCGTCGTGCAAAATACGCTTCCAGGGTCGCTCGTGCCTTCGCATCCTCAAACAGAGGCAGTCCCAGAAGATCGGCGGTGGACTCTCGAGTCACATCGTCATTCGTGGGTCCGAGCCCTCCCGACACCAAAACCACATCCGACCTCGCAGCAGCTTCAGCAATGGCCTCTTTCACAGCTCCACCATCAGGCACGATCGTCTGGCGGGCCACTTCGATGCCTAACGCCGCCATTCTCTGCCCGATCCAAGCGGCGTTGGTATTGATAACATCGCCGAGACAAAGTTCGGTGCCTGTGTTCACAAGTTCGAGACGCATAAAGTGTGCTGCCCCATAGATGGAATGCGGCTCCACATCAAGCGCCACCGCGTCCTTCCATTCGTCACGTTTTTGCGCTCTCGAGTGACTGGATTGCGCGATTGAGGGCAGAAACCCACAATTACGTCCTTTACAAAGTTGCAAGCGTAGCAAATGGGCACATTCTGACTGATCCCCATAGCCATGACTGCCACCGTGCCCTTTCGGGCAAATTCTGATCTCCTCGACACTCAATACACTGCCTGGAAAAAAGACCCAAGCTCCGTAGATGCCTCTTGGGCTGCATTCTTTGAAGGATTCGAGCTGGGACTCGTCGAGTTGACCAAGCGTCAGGCCAAAACCGATACGGCAACGGGTGGTGCAGGCGGGACTCTGTCTGAAAAGACGCTCAGTTTCCGCATGCGTGTCACCAACGCGCTGCTGGTCTTCCGTTCCCTGGGACATACAGCTTCCCATCTTGACCCCCTCTCAGCCGCTGCCCCGAACCCTCCTACCCTCACTCTTGAGGGCCTGGGTTTCACGGAAGATGAGCTGGATGAGGAAGTGAAAACTCACATGTTCCGCGGTGGCCAGCCCATGAAACTGCGGGAGATGCTCAGCGAACTGCGCAAAATCTACTGTGGCCAGACGGGCTATGAGTTCATGCACATCCACACCCCCGAAGTGCAAAACTGGCTGTTGGATCGTGTAGAAAAGCGTCCCTTCGAGCCCGAACTCCCCGCAGAACAGCAGGTGGATGCCCTCCGCTGGCTGCTGGAAGCCGAAACCTTCGAGCGCTTCCTTCACCGTCGCTACGTCGGTCAAAAACGCTTTTCAGTGGAAGGCGGAGAGTCCCTACTCGTCGCCCTGGAAACGATCTTGGAAAGCCTGCCACGCCTCGGTGCCTCCGAAATCGTCATGGGCATGGCCCACCGTGGTCGCTTGAGCGTGCTGGCCAATTTCCTCCGTAAACCCCTGGAAAACCTCTTTTACGAGTTCAGCGAGAACTACGTGCCGAACATGGTGGCTGGGGACGGCGACGTGAAGTATCACCTCGGCTTCGAGACGGTTCGTAAAACACGCGACGGCAAAGAAATCGCCGTCATGTTAGCCCCTAACCCCAGCCACCTGGAAGCCGTCGATCCAGTTGTCGAAGGCATGACCCGTGCTCGTCAGCGGATGCTCGGAGATACGGTGGACCGTAAAAGTGTCATCCCCGTGCTCATTCACGGTGATGCCGCTTTCGCCGGCCAAGGGATCGTAACCGAGGTCCTGAACCTTTCTCAGCTCCCTGGCTACCGTACCGGTGGCACCATCCATATCGTGGTGAACAACCAAATCGGTTTCACCACCCTGCCAGCCGATGCTCGTTCCACGACTTACTGCACCGACGTGGCCAAGATGGTGGATGCCCCCATCATTCACGTGAATGGCGACTGCCCGCTGGAAGTGGCCCACGCAGCCAAGCTGGCCATTGAGTTCCGTCAAATGTTCGGCCGTGATGTCGTCATTGATATCGTCTGCTATCGCCGCTACGGCCATAATGAGACCGATGAACCCGCATTCACGCAGCCCAACATGGCGCGTGCTATCGCCTCCCACCCCTCCACGGCCACCATCTATCGCAATCTTTTGGTGGAAAAAGGTGTGCTTGATGAATCGGGTGCCAACGCTCTCCAGAAGGAACTTGAAGACGAACTCGAAGACGGCGTCAAAACCCTCGCCGAGCGCGAATCGAAAATCGGCGAAAACCCTTACGAAGGTTCCACCGCCGAGTCCCAGCCTCCTTTTAGTTTCGAACCGACCCTGACTGGTGTTGAAGAAGCCAAACTCAAGGAAATCGGTGAAAAACTGCTGCAGGCCCCTGAAAGTTTCCATCTGCATCCCACCATCTCCCGCCGTTTCTTGGCTGCCCGTAAAAAGGCCATCGAGTCCGGCGAAGGTTTTGATTGGGCGTATGCCGAGTCCTTGGCGTTCGGCTCGCTCTTGACCGAAGGTCTAGGAGTTCGTCTCTCCGGCCAGGATGTGCGTCGCGGCACCTTCAGCCAGCGCCATTGTGTTTTTTACGACACGGAGACCCGCGAACGCCACATCCCGCTGACCAAGCTGTCCGAAGACCAGGGCCGCTTCTGCGTTTACAACAGCCTTCTTTCCGAAGCTGCGGTGCTGGGCTTTGACTACGGTTATACCCTCCTTGCCCCGAATGTGTTGATCTGCTGGGAAGCCCAATTCGGTGACTTCGTCAACGGAGCCCAAGTCATCATCGACCAGTTTATCGCCAGTGCTGAAAGCAAGTGGCAGCGCCCCAGCCAGATCACCCTCCTGCTTCCGCACGGGTATGAAGGCCAGGGCCCTGAGCACTCCAGCGCCCGCTTGGAGCGTTTCCTCCAGCTTTCTGCTGGACGTAACTGGCAGGTCTGTAACTTCACCACCCCAGCCCAGTATTTCCATGCGCTTCGTCGCCAGATGAAGCGTGGCTTCCGCAAGCCGTTGATCGTGATGACGCCGAAGAGCCTGCTTCGCCATCCGAAGTGCGTGTCGAAGCTCAGTGACATGGCTGAAGGCACCTCCTTCAATGAGATTCTGGACGATGAACATCTGCTCGGACCTGCTGAGCGCGTGACTCGTCTCATTCTTTGCAGTGGTAAGGTGTATTATGATCTGCTGGAATTCCGCGAGCAGAACAAGATCAAGAATGCCGCCATCATCCGCATCGAGCAGCTTTATCCTCTGCATGAAGAGAAGCTGAAAGAGATCGTGGCACGTTATCCCCGAGCTCAAAAGAAATGGGTCTGGTGCCAAGAAGAGCCGCGCAACATGGGGGCCTTTGGCTACATCCGTAACCGTCTCTCCGACATCTCCGGCCACCGTGTCCGCTACGCCGGACGCGAACGCAGTTCCAGCCCAGCCGCAGGCTCCAAGGCCATCCACGTGCTGGAACAGGAGAAACTGGTGGAAGACGCCTTCTCCGTTTAATTTGTCATCGCCCCTGCCCCCGAAAAAGCCCCCTTTCCTTTCTTAGCCATGCCCGACATCAAAATCCCCGCACTCGGCGAATCCGTCGCCGGAGGTCAAATCGCCAAATGGCACTTCAATAATGGAGATGCCGTGAAAGTAGGCGACATCTTGCTGACCCTGGAAACGGACAAAGTCGCTGCGGAAGTCACCGCTGAAAACGCCGGTATCCTGACCATCGGCAAGCAAGCTGGCGAAGATGTGGAAGTCGGAGCGATCGTCGGCAGCATCGCGGAAGGTGTGGCACCTGCGGCAGAACCCGCCAAACAGGCCCCAGCCCCTGCAGCAAGCAAGCCCGAAACACCTCCTCCTGCGCCTGAAACCAAACCCGCAGCGGCACCTGCACCGAAAGCTGAAGCAGCCCCTGCTCCCAAGCCAACTCCTGCCCCTGCCCCAACGCCAGCCAAGGTGGAAGGCCGGGTCACGCGCAAGAAGATGAGCCCTCTGCGCAAGAAGATCGCGGATCAACTTGTCAGCGCCCAACAGACGGCCGCCATCCTGACCACGTTTAACGAGTGCGACATGAGCAATGTCATGGCTCTTCGCTCCAAGCTGCAAGACAGCTTTGTGAAGGCTCACGGTGTGAAGCTCGGCTTCATGTCCTTCTTCGTCAAAGCCGTGGTGGAAGCGCTCAAGGCGGTCCCCGCCATCAATGTCCGCGTCGAAGGCGATGAAATCATTCAGAACCACTTCTATGATGTGGGAGTCGCCGTTGGCACTGAAAAAGGTCTGATTGTGCCTGTTCTCCGCGATGTGGATCAGAAGTCCTTTGCGGATGTTGAGAAAGATATCCTGGCCTATGCGGCCAAAGCTAAGGAAGGCAAGATCTCCATCCCTGATCTGACGGGTGGGGTCTTCACCATCTCCAATGGTGGCGTCTATGGCTCCCTGCTGAGCACGCCGATTATCAATCCTCCTCAGAGCGGTATTCTGGGCATGCACAGCATCCAGCAGCGTCCCATCGCGGTGGATGGCCAAGTCGTGATCCGTCCGATGATGTATCTGGCCTTGAGCTATGACCACCGTGTGGTGGATGGCAAAGAAGCTGTCACCTTCCTCATTCGCGTCAAAGATTGCATCGAAAACCCAGCCCGAATGCTCGTTGGCGCATAATTGACACGAACTTTCCCTTCGTTGAACACGTAAAGGTGTTAGGTTATCTATGATCGTAGGCGTTACCTTAACGTCTGCATGTGGGCCTACACCCCCTGATGTCTCCTCTTCCCCCCAGTTCTCCGCCTAATCCGCGTAGCCCTTTCGTGTGGCTACGCAACAAGTTCTTGGCGGGTGTCGCAGTGGCTCTCCCCCTGCTTATCACGTTCTGGATTCTGCAGAGTGCCTACCACATGCTCCATGGCTGGAGTGTGCCCTTGGTGGACTTCTTTGCGCGCTTTATCAATGAATTGGTCGGACGCGTGGTGGTGGACCCATCAGCCCCTACCTACCAGCATGTTCTAACCTTCGTTGGCTTCCTCATTCCGCTGATGGTTTTTCTGGCCCTCGGTGTGATGGCGACCAATGTCTTGGGCGTCCGTGTCGTGACGGCGATGGATAAGCTCCTGCTGAGCGTGCCCATCGTCTCCTTCATCTATAAGTCGCTCAAGCAGGTCATTGATGGATTCAAAGGTCTAGGTGGCCGTCAAAATTTCAAACGTGTGGTCTATGTGGACTATCCCTCAGGGGAGATGAAGATGCTCGGCTTTGTCACAGGCCAGTATTTGGACCCTCAACAGAATAAGGTTCTCGCTGCCGTCTTCGTGCCTGGAGCCTTGAGTCCCATGACGGGTCTGCTCATCGTTGTTCCAGTGGAGCAAGTCACGGATGCACCCCTCACGGTGGAAGATGCCATGAAGCTCATCTTCTCCGGCGGCTTGGTGGTGCCTCCTCGCCTCACGGCCCCGGCCTCGAAGCCAGATATCAATCCCGCTCCACTCCCGGTGGCCGACACCTCCGACGAAGAAGAGCCCGAACCTGCCTTGCCTCTCGGCCTGCCCCGGGCCGAAGATTTTGACTCTGGAGATCCGGATATTCTCAGCGATTCCGAACTGGAAGCCGCCGAACTGGCGGGCACAACATCCCGCTCACCCGGTCGCCGCATTTTGAGCGCTCTCACATGGAAGAAGAAATAATGCCCGTAAAAAGCTATCGCCGCGTCTTGCACTCGACGCATTGTCTGGCAAGGATAGGTGCTCCCAACACATGAGCGACCCCATCCGACACGAGTGCGGCATTGCCGTAGTCCGGCTGAAGAAACCCCTGGCCTATTATCAGGACAAGTATGGTAGCGCCCTGTATGGACTGGAACGCCTCTTTGGCCTCATGGCCAAGCAGCGGAATCGTGGCCAAGACGGGATCGGCATCGGCTGCTGTAAGCTGGATATGCCTCCTGGAGCTCCTTACATGTTCCGTGTTCGCTCCACCAAATCTGCCGAGGCCATCGGTGAGGTGCTGGCCGATGAGATGAAGGAGTTCAACCGCATCGCGCGCCGCGTGAATGCAGAGCGCAAAGAAATGCGTGATGAAACCGGTGCCGACTACACCCCCTTCGAAGAAGATCCTGACGCTATCAAACGCGAGTTCGAATTGGCAGGTGAAATCAACATGGGGCATCTGCGCTACGGCACGAGCGGTGCTTTTGGGAAAGGCAGCCTGCACCCCTACATTCGCCGTAGCACTTGGCCGACCCGTAGCCTCATGGTCATGGGGAATTTCAACCTCACCAACTCAGGTGAGCTGAATCAGATCATGATGCGGCGTGGCCAGCATCCAGTCTTCGATACGGACACCCAAACGGTGCTCGAAGAGATCGGTTTCCAGCTCGACGAAGCCCACACCGATCTTTATCACAAAATGCGTGACTCTGGGCTGGTGCCTCTTGAGGAAATCACGAAGCACATCAGTGAGCAGCTTGATGTCACTCAGATCATCCGCAAATCCGCCGATCTCTGGGATGGTGGTTACACGATTGCCGGTGCCATCGGCAACGGTGATTTCTTCATCATGCGTGACCCGCAGGGCATCCGCCCCTGCCACATGTATGAAGATGACGAGGTCATTGCTTTCGCGTCGGAGCGCGTGGCCCTGATGACAGTCTTCGAAGTCAACGAAGAGCAAATCAATGAGCTTCCTGCCGCTCACGTCTGTGTGATCAAATCTTCAGGTCACATGACCATCGCTCCATTCACTCAAGCCCAAGAGCAGCATCCCTGCTCCTTTGAGCGAATCTATTTCTCTCGCAGCAATGACTCCGTCATCTATCGCCAGCGCAAAGCGCTTGGTGAGCAGATGGTGCCTCAACTGATCGAGGCCATTGGTAATGACTGGGAGCATACGGTCACCAGCTTCATTCCTAACACCGCAGAGACCGCTTATCACGGGTTCCTCGATGGTCTTCGCTACACTCGCCGCCTGGAAGTGAAACAGGCCATCGTCGAAATGTTCCAGAGTG
Source organism: Prosthecobacter debontii (assembly GCF_900167535.1). NCBI lineage: Bacteria > Pseudomonadati > Verrucomicrobiota > Verrucomicrobiia > Verrucomicrobiales > Verrucomicrobiaceae > Prosthecobacter > Prosthecobacter debontii. The sequence goes on along the minus strand of NZ_FUYE01000015.1, from coordinate 144,864 downwards.
GCAGCTTTGATGAAACCAAGCTGGATGACCTCGTGCTGCGTAACTGGCCACGGTCGGAAAAAATCGCGCACAAGGACATCAAGATGCGCACTTTCATCGCCCAGGAGAGCGGACGTGATCAGCTCGTCTCCAGTGTCTATGACATCACTTACGGCGTTGTCAGTCCCAACGACAACTTGGTGGTGATTGACGATTCCATCGTCCGTGGAACCACCCTGAAAAAGAGTTTGCTGCGCATCTTGGCTCGCACCAATCCGCGTCGCATCATCGTTTGCTCCACGGCTCCTCAGATTCGCTATCCTGACTGTTATGGCATTGATATGTCGGAGCTGGGCAAGTTCATTGCTTTCCAGGCAGCAATTGCCCTGCTTGATGAGCGTGGCATGCGCCATGTGGTCAAAGAAACTTATGAGGCCTGCAAAGAGGAACTCCTGAAGCCGAAAGCAGAGATGACCAATGCTGTGAAAGCGATCTATGCGCCGTTCACCGATACCGAAATCTCCGCCAAAGTCAGCGAATTGGTCTATCCTCAGAACACTCAATGGAAGGGCGACATTCACGTCATCTTCCAGTCCATTGAAGGCCTTCACAAAGCCCTCGGCCCGGATTACGGTGATTGGTATTTCAGCGGTGATTACCCGACTCCAGGCGGTTTTGCCACCGTGAACAGAGCCTTCATCAACTTCTTCGAAGGCAAGGGCGGGCGCACTTACGACACCCTGCTCTGAGCCTTGTTGTTCGAGACATGATCCCTCTCAACCAGGCCGAACTGAAGCGTTATGCCAGGCATCTCACCATGCCTGAGTTCGGTCTGGAGGCTCAGCAAAAGCTCAAAGCCGCCCGTGTGCTCTGCATCGGCGCAGGCGGGCTCGGTTCGCCGATCAGCCTCTATCTAGCCGCCGCTGGTGTTGGGTGTTTGGGCCTTGTGGACCCCGATGTCGTCGAAGTCTCCAATCTTCAGCGTCAGGTGCTTTTTGGTGAAAGCGATATCGGCCGCCCCAAGCTGGAGGCCGCTCGGGATCGCCTGCTGGACGTGAATCCGCACATCGAGGTGCGTCTCCATCGGGAGCTCTTTACCGCCGCCAATGCCCGCGAGATCGCGGCAGACTACGACATCATCATTGATGGCACGGACAATTTTCCTACCCGCTATCTCTCCAATGACACAGCGGTGTGGCTGAAGAAACCTAACGTTTACGGCAGTATCCTCCGCTTTGAAGGACAAGTCGCCGTCTTCGCACCTCATCTCGGAGCCCCGTGCTACCGCTGCATGTCCCCCACCCCGCCCAAGCCAGGTCTCGTGCCCAGTTGTGCTGAAGGGGGGGTGCTGGGAGTTCTCCCTGGCCTCGTAGGCACCATGCAAGCGCTGGAAGCCATCAAGCTAATCACCGGCATTGGACAACCATTGTTAGGCCGTCTCTTGCATGTGGATACCCTCAGCTTACGCTTTCGCACCTTCAATCTCCGCAAGGACCCAGATTGTCCAGTCTGCGGTGACCATCCCACCATCACTGAACCTATCGATTATCAAGGCTTCTGCGGTATGACACCTCCTCCAACCGTTCCAACCATTTCTGTTCAAGACCTTCATGAACATCGTCAAAAAGGCGACGATCATTTCCTGCTGGATGTGCGGGAAGCCGATGAATATGCCTTTGGCCATATCTCAGGCTCCACCTTGATCCCCCTGGGACAAGTGGCTGACAGAGCGGGTGAAATCCCAACGAATAAGCCTGTGTACGTCCATTGTCGTTCCGGTGCCCGAAGCGCGAAAGCCGTGGCAGCACTTCAAGAAAAAGGCTTCACCCAGATCTGGAACGTGGCTGGTGGCATCCTGGCTTGGTCAAAAGACATCGATCCTTCGGTTCCCGCTGTTTAAAATCTCTGCTGCATGGACCTCCACTGGATCAACGACTTTCTCCCCACCTTTCGGTGCCCCCACACGCATCAGCCCCTGCGCTGGGCTGAGGCCGAGGATCTGCAGCGTCATGGCAGAGCCGCCGATGAACAGGCTTTGGTGAATCAAGACGGAAGTCGTTTCTACCCGATCGATAACGGCATTCCGGTGCTGCTCCCTCAAGAGAGCTGAGCTTTTCGCAGTCAATCCCGGTGAGGCTTCCAACCAGGACCGCGTAGGACATAGCCCACACGCTTCCACCACGGCAGCGGACTCTGCCGCACATCTTGAACCATGTCTCGCCATTCGTGCAGCACGATATTCACCGGACCTCGGTCTTCGATGCTTTTCGTTAGCCCATAGCGCACGGGTTCTGTAGGCAGTTCCTTCTGAAAAGTGCCAAACAAATAATCCCAGATGATCAGGCACATGCCCATGTTCTTGTCTAGGTAGCATCCATTGGAGGCATGGTGCACGCGGTGATGGCTCGGCGTGACCAACACATACTCAAGCCAACCCAGACTGCGAATTCGCTCCGTATGAATGAGGCTGCCGTAAATCTGCGTTGCCGCATACATGAAGAGAATGTCCAAAGGATCGAACCCCAGCCACGCAATCGGCATGAAATAAAGGGTGCGATACACCGGTTGGAAGACGGACGAACGGAAACCCGTGGTCAAGTTAAACTCCACCGAAGAGTGGTGAGTGACATGCACCGCCCAGAATAACCGGCAGTGATGGTCCACATAGTGCAGGACGTAGTAGGCGAAGTCTTGGAGTAAAAACAGCAGCAGCCAGTAAGACCACCCCTGCTCCTCAGAGCTCCAATCCAAGACCCGATGATGCCAGCACCATGCTAGGATTGGCAAAACCAGCACGGCCCGTAGCAACAGATCCAAACTGCCATTGAGCGCCGCCATGTAAAAATTGGTCAGCGTCTCACTCCATGTGTAAGCACGAATGCCATGAAAGTGAGTGACCACGATCTCCAGTAAGATCGCTCCAAGAATGACCGGCACACTCACCGCGAGCAACAGTTGTTCCCGAAACAGTTCCATCAGCTTTGGCGAGACTTCACGTAGGCCACAATCTTTTGATCGTCATCCCCAGCGGCCCAGACGACACGCAAGAAGTCAGCCGGATGAATGTCATGTTTGGAAAGGAACGCACGGTCTCCACCACAGCAGAACATGGTATCCGCATCCATCTCACCTTTCAGCTTGGCACGCGCTTTGGCCATGATACGAGGCAGCCAGACAAAGCCCTCCAACTCTGCTGTTTTCGCAGGGAGCTCGGACGGCACGATCACGTTGGAGCTAGGCACGCCCTTCTGAATCGTCAGAAAGTAATCCCGCCGCACCGCTGCGACCAAAAGTGCTGTGATGGCCGTCGGGTTCTCACCCCCTGAAGTCACATTGTCTTCCACGAAGTCGAAGAACTCCCGCTCACGACAGCCGATCGACTTCAGAAAATCCTGATCTTCATCGCTGAACCAGCTCTCGAAGTCTTGATTACCCTCATCGTATTCGTCCACGCAGGCATCGAATAGTTCCACGAAATAGGAATCCCAAATGTAGTGCTTCATATGAGCGGATGAATAAGCACAGCCCGTCGTCTGGGCACGCGAAAATTTCGCCCATTATGACATTCTTTGTCCCTAGGTCACAGACGCCCCCCGCTTTTGCAGACGAAAACTCAGCAGGGCCAGAAGAAAGGTGGCGGAGATCATCAATGTGCTCAGAGCATTGATCACCGGAAGGTTACGACTGTTCCGCATCATGCTCGCCACTCTCAGGGGGAGGGTCGTCGTGCCGGGACCGGAGACAAAAAACGTGATCACATAATCATCCATCGAGAGCGTAAAAGCCAGCAATCCTCCTGCCAGGATGCCAGGCATCAGGAGAGGAAGCAACACCCGCCGCACCGTCTGCCAACGCGACGCACCCAGGTCCCGAGCCGCATCCAGCAGGCTGACGTCAAAGTCCTGCAACCGTCCCAGCACCACCATGGCCACATAGCTCAGGCAAAACGTCACGTGAGCAATCCAGATTGTCATGAACCCAGTTTCCACACCTGCGGCGACAAATAAGGCGAGCAGCGACATCCCCATCAGCAGATCTGGCAGTGCAAGCGGCAGCGTCACCAAGGTGTGATGCACCGTCTGCAACCGAGAGCGAAATTGATGCAGCCCCCAAGCCGCCATCGTCCCCAATAACATCGCAGCCAGACTGGAACTCACAGCGATCTTCAGGGTCAAAAAAAGAGACTCCCACACCTCATCAGCCTTCCAAAGCTTGTCATACCATTTCCAGGTGAAGCCCTCCCACTCACCACCGAAGCGGGACTCGTTAAAGGAGTTCATCACCAGCACCACCAACGGTGCGTGGAGAAAGAGAAGAACAACAAGGCTGATGATCCGCGAAAACATCTTCAGTGCCTCCACAAGAGTCTCGTTTTTCCCGTTTTGTCCAGCGCCGTGCAGTTATTGCGCTTTGAAAACAAGAATTCACTCAGGATAAACGCCGCGCAGTTGCAAAGACTTCCCCCTTCGCTAGCGTTAACTCTGCGAGCGCGTCTCAATTGCACTTTCCATGCACGCCCTGTCTTCCCTTTCCCAGCTTCCTGTCGGTAAGTCCGGCATCATCCAGTCCATGCCCACTGGCCGGGCCGGGCTTACCCGTCTACGCGAGTTGGGCCTCACCCCAGGGGCTAAGGTGACCGTGGTGCGCCGGGCACCTCTGGGTGAACCGATCGAGATCACCGTTCGTGGTTCTCACTTGGCCATGCGCAATCACGAAGCCGCTGACATCTCCATCTCCCAAGCATGAGCGCCGAAATGCCGTTGCTGGCCATCGTCGGCAATCCGAACTCTGGCAAGACCACCATTTTCAACCTGCTCACGGGGTTGCGCCAAAAGGTGGGCAACTACCCGGGCGTCACGGTCGAAAAAAAGATCGGCGAGTGCTACAGCCAGCACGGTAAAAAACTGCGCTTAATTGACCTGCCGGGTGCTTACAGCCTGAACGCTCGCAGCCCTGACGAAGCGGTCCTGCGGGACGTCCTCTTAGGTCGCCGTCCCGACACGCCCCGTCCTGACCGAGTTGTTTTCATTGCCGATGCGGCCAACCTGGAGCGTAATCTCTACCTCCTGACCCAGGTGCTCGAGCTCGGCCTACCGACCGTCCTCGTGCTCAACATGATGGACATTGCCGAGTCGAAAGAGTGGCGGATTGATGTCCCCAAGCTGGCCGAAGAACTTGGAGTGCCTGTCGTGCCCATGCAGGCCACCAGCGGCACAGGCTTTCTGGAATTAAAAACCGCAATTAGCCGGGAAGACCTGCCTCTGCCCCGCTGGCACTCAGCCCCCCTCCCGGAAGACATCCGCTACGCGCTCCAGACCACTCGCAGCGAATTGCTGCAAAGCGGAGCGATCCATGACAAGACCACGATTCTTGAGCCGCTTTACCTGCTCTCCGACCACGATCCTCTGCATGCGGGGATTCAGGATGAGATCCTGGGGCAAATTCAAACGGGTCGCGAAAAGCTGAGTCAGGCTCATCCAGGCTGGGAAGATCAACTCGTGGCAGATCGCTACGCCGAGATTGAAAAACTGACGGCCAAAGTGCTTCGGCGTCCCGAGAAGGAATTGCCGACCTTCACCCAGAAACTGGATGCCTTTCTTCTGCATCCGATTTTTGGTGGCATCACCGTTTTAGCCTTCCTGGTTTTCCTCTTCTACCTCATCTTCAAGGTGGCCGAAGGTCCCATGGATTGGATCGATACCGGATTTGGAGCTTTGGGCACTTGGGTGTCTGAGCACATGGCCGCGGGCGATTTACGCGATCTGATTGTGGACGGTGCCATCGCTGGTGTGGGGGGCGTGGTCATCTTCCTACCCCAGATTCTGATTCTCTTTTTCTTCATCGGCATCATGGAAGACACGGGCTACATGGCCCGGTTGGCTTTCATTCTGGATCGGATGATGAGTCTCGTGGGCCTGAATGGGAAAGCCTTCATTCCTTTTCTCAGCTCCTACGCCTGCGCCATCCCCGGTGTCATGGCGACGCGCACCATTGAGAGTCCGAAGGATCGCCTCATCACCATTCTGATCGCCCCGCTGGCCAGTTGTTCGGCGCGCCTTCCCGTCTACCTGCTGCTCATCAGTGTGCTCATGCCGGATAGCGTCTCCACCTGGGCCAAGGCTTGGATCATGGTCGGCCTCTATGCCCTCGGCACCTTTGGGGCCTTTTTCTTCGCATGGATCTTCAATCGCACCCTCATGCGTGGCGCTAATGCGCCGATGATCCTGGAGATGCCCTCCTACAAGATGCCCGCCCTGCGCTCCATCTTGATGCTGGTATGGCAGCGAGCCAAGGCCTTCCTCGTCCGTGCAGGCACCATCATCTTTGCCATCTCGGTGCTCATCTGGGCAGCCTCCACCTATCCGAAGCATGAGTCTGATGATCCTTCAGAAGCTCTGCGCCACAGCTTTGCGGGACAGGCAGGCCACTTGATTGAACCCATCATCAAACCTCTGGGTTATGACTGGAAAATCGGCATCGGCTTGATTGGCAGCTTTGCCGCCCGAGAAGTGTTCGTTAACACCATGTCCGTTGTCTATGCCGTCCAGGCCGAGGAAGACGACGATCTGGCCCCTGTGCGGGATCGCATTCGGGAAGAAAAGCGTGCAGACGGCTCGCCCGTTTATACACCGTTGGTCTGCATCAGCCTTTTGGTCTTTTACGTCTTCGCCATGCAGTGCATCAGCACCATGGCCATCGTCAAACGTGAAACCGGCAGTTGGAAGTGGATGTTTTTCCAGCTCGGCTTCATGAGTGGCACCGCCTACGTCCTAGCCTTGGCCGTGTATCAAATCGGCAGCGCGCTTGGGTATTGAAGTTTCTCGGTAATTAGTGAGCAAAATGTCCTTCACGCGACTCTAAACCTCCAAAGCAATTCACTTATGGACGACTGGCAATCATGGGCAGCTCTGGGGGTGGTCTTGGTCACAGCAGCGGCCATGATTTGGCGCGCCATCCGAAATCAAAAAGCAGGTGGCAGCGGCTGCGGAGGCAGTTGCGGTTGTGGCTCGAAGATCAAAGTCAAACCGCACTGAGAAATCAGGCTGGGAATACACGTCCAGCCTCGTTATTCCTCATGCTGAATGCTCTCAAACACGGCACCGCCGAGGAGGCGATCTTGGTCGTATAAGGCGCAGATCTGCCCCGGAGTGAGAGCCCGCTGAGGCTCGGTGTAAATCAGTTCGGCGCGTCCCCCGCCAAGAGGACGGAACTCTGCAACTCCAGCCGGACAACGATAACGTGGCTGGGCCTGAAGCGTGCGGGCTTCATCCAGAGGGAGCCCCGTGGTGGAAATCGCACTCAAGGTGCAGCGCCGAGCCCACAGCAAAGGGGTATCTGGACGCTCGATCGCAATCACCAGTTCATTGCTCTCATGGCGTTTAGCCACCACGACATACGCTTGTTTGTAGAGATTGCTCGCCACGCCGATGCCCTTACGCTGACCGAGGGTGTAGAGGTGGAGTCCGCGATGCTCGCCCAGGACTTTACCTTCCAGATTTACAATCGGCCCCGGGCGATCCTCCACAAAGGTGCGCAGGAAGTCTTCCATCTTGACCTCGCCGATGAAGCAGATGCCTTGGCTATCCTTCTTCTCCGCCGTCTTGAGCCCAAGCCGCCGCGCTTCCTCACGCAGTTCCGGTTTCAAAAGATGACCAATGGGGAACCGGGCAATGCTCACCTGTTCCGGCTGCATCATGGCCAGGAAGTAGGTCTGATCCTTGTTAGGGTCGGCTCCGCGCAGGATCACCTGGGGATCACTGCCTTTACGCGCGTAGTGACCCGTCGCAATGGCATCGAAGCCGCGCTCCTTGGCCCAGTCCCACAGCACACCAAATTTCATCTCACGGTTGCACATCACATCGGGGTTGGGGGTGATCCCTTCCTGATAGCCTTCCAAAAGATACTTCACCACACGTTCCCGATACTCCTTCATCAGGTTCACCACGTGAAATTCGATCCCGAGCTGATCGGCCACGGCACGAGCATCCACGATGTCTTCTTCCCAAGGGCAATGACCGATGATGTTCTCCTCATTGATCCAATTCTTCATGTAGGCCCCTACCACCTCATGCCCCTCCCGGGCCAGCAGCGCCGTTGCGACACTGCTGTCCACGCCTCCCGACATCGCAGCCAAAATCTTCATCTTATCTTCAATGGCATAAACGAACGGCAGAGACAAATGGCGTTCGCACAGAAGCGAGTTCTTGTTTGCAGATGTTTATAATTACCATAAATTAGCCATTCATGAGCTACCTCGCCACACTCCACCGTTCCTGCTTAGCAGGGCTGGTCGGATTGTGCTGTCTCACGCAGACCTTGGTAGCGGCAGATCCTACCGCTGAGCAGCAGTATTGGTTGGAAATCATCAATCGCATGCGCCGGGCTCCAGCCGAGGAATTGGAGCAAATCGTGAACATGAGCAGTCCTGGCGTGTGGGACTCGGTGAAATCCGACCACCCAACCATTGCCGCAGCACTCAATTTCTATGGAGTCAGCGCAGCGGAGCTTTATGCCCAATGGAGCACGCTTTCCTCTGCACCTCCGTTGGCCTGGAATAGCTCGCTAAACACATCCGCCACCAACTATTCCAACACCATGGTCAGCCAAGATCAGCAGGCGCATGGGATCGGTGGCCAAACGGTCTCGCAAAAGATCATCGCGGGAGGTTACTCCTCACAGTGGCTGGAAGCAGCCGAAAGCCTCTTTGCTACAGGGGTGGATGTTTTGCATGGTCATGCAGCCTTGGCCATCGATTGGGGGCCGGATGGCGGCAGCGGCACAGGCCTCCAACCCGGCACCAGTCACCGAGAGACGCTGATGTCTGCACGGATCAAGGAGATCGGGATTGGCTTTCAAACGATCTCCATTCCAGGCTCTAACACCGAGGTCACCGGCCCGCTGGTGATCACTCAGCATTCCGCGACACAGTATCGTTCCACCGGCAGTGGCTTCGTCTCCGATGCCATCCTCACCGGCGTGGTTTATGCGGACAGCATTGCTGCCGATCTCTTTTACACCCCCGGGGAAGGCTGGGCTGGCACGCAGATCTTTATTTTCGATGATCTCACCAACCAGTTATTGGCCTCAGGCGTCACCAACAGCGCAGGTGGTTTTAACATCGCTCTCACTGGTTTCACCGATGGCATGCTCTACCGAGTGGAAGCTCCTGATACAGGCCTGGCCTCGCAGACCTTTACTCTGAATGCCCATACGGAAGTTTATGGAGCTCCGGTCTTGTTTTATGACAACGTGTATGCCGCTTTCCAGATCGTGCCCGAGCCGGGAACTTTAGGCCTTCTAGCCATCTCGGGTGTCTTACTTTTTCAGCGTCGCCGCTCACTTCTCTAACCAGTATTCATTCACGTTCATGCCTCGCTTCGTCCTGCTTTTCTTTATCTTGCTCGGCACCTCCCTGCATGCTCAATCCGTGACCGAACAGATCCGTTCTGTCATCGAGACGTATGAAACCAAAGTGCGCGCCAATACGCAAAAGATCATCGACGCCAAAACGGAAGAAGAAAAAGCCAAGTATCGCGGAACCATCCCCAGCGTAGGCCCCTATGCCACCCAGGTGCTGCAAATCGTGGAGAAGAATGCGAGCGAGCCTGGAAGTGCCACAGGCGTCTCCTGGCTCATTACGCAGGCGGCGGCCTTCCCTGAATATGATGCCGCGTTAAAACTGCTCGGCACCACCTATGCCCAAAGCAGCGGGATTGCGCCGGCCGTGAAGGCTCTAGAATATCAGCCTCTGGAAAAGGTGGAACCTATCCTCAAAACCATCCGAGAAACGAATCCTCATGCGGAAGAGAAAGCCGCTGCCCTTTACGCTTTAGGCATGCAGCACTTCCGCCGGTTTGATGCGGCTCTAACTCCTGAGCAAGCCGAAGCCTCAAAAACGCAGGCCATGGATTGCTTCCAGGAAATCGTTTCCAGTTACAGCCAGGTCAGCATTCAAGGCTTCCCCATTGCCGATCAAGCCGGACGCATGCTTTTTGAAATGAGTAATCTCTCGGTGGGCAGCGAGGTCCCAGAGATTGATGGCAAGGATGTGGACGGCACAGGTTTTAAGCTAAGTGACTTCCGTGGTAAACATGTGGTGCTCATGTTTTGGGGCGGCTGGTGCCACGCCTGTCATGGAGTCATTCCAAGTGTGAATCAATTCGTGCTGGAGACTCAGGGGAAGTCAGTGGTTGTGCTCGGCATCAATACCGACATCCCTGATGAAGCCCGCAAAGCTTATCAGGACTACCACGTGACTTTCCGCAATTGGTCGGATGGGACCACGAGTGGCCCCATCACCACGCTGTTTAATCTGCGCAACTTTCCCACCTTTTATCTCGTCGACCCCGAAGGCAAAATCGTCTTGAAACAAACCAGCATCGAAGCCATTCGCGAGAAGTTATCCCCACTCTGAATCCCCAGCTATTACAGCGTTAAGTTTCCTTGTTCACGCCTGTAAGCGCTGGCTAGAAGTGTCACTGGCTGCGTCACCCGTGCCGCGTCGCCCAAGCCATTGGCAATTTGAAGATGACATCCCGGATTGGAGGTGGCCACCACGGTCACTCCTGTGGCTTCGATGTTCTTGACCTTTCTCGTCAGGAGTTTAGCGGATTGCTCGGGCTGGGTGATGTTGTAAATACCAGCGCTTCCACAGCACCAGTTGCTTTCGGGCAACTCTTTCAAGGATAAGCCGGGGATCGCCTTTAACATCTGCCTTGGCTGATTCACCACTTTCTGACCATGACAGAGGTGACAGCTTTCGTGGTAGGTCACTTCCTGGGGAATAGCTTCACTCAACGGAGCTCGGATGCCGATCTGGCCTAACCATTCATGGATGTCTTTCACCTTTTTGTCCCAGAGCCTTGCTTTCTCAGCGTAAAAAGGATCTTCGTGCAAGAGGTGAGCATAAGTTTTTAGATGTGATCCACATCCCCCGGCATTGGTGATGATGGCATCCACGGATTCCAAATCAAAACTATCAATCTGCCGCCGCGCCAACTCCTGGGCCATCTCCACGGCTCCGTTGTGAGCATGCAGGGAGCCACAGCAAGATTGAGCCCGCGGAGTGATGACTTCACAGCCGTTGGCGAGGAGAACATCCACCGTGTCTCGGTTGATATTCGAAAAGGCGAGATCCTGAATGCAGCCTGTCAGCATACCGACTCGATAACGCCGCACAGGAGGTGTCTCGATAGGCTCGATTAAACCGTCCGAGAAGCTCTCAGCCACACGCGGTGTCTGCGGTTCCAGATCCCTCAGTTTTTTCGGCAGCAGTCCAAAGAACTTCACGCGCCGCAGTGCTTGATCCAAACCTGTCTTTTGCCACAAACGCAGTCCCCAGCCTGCGAGCCGAAGGAGCCTTGGATGCATGAACATCACGTTGAGTGTCAGCCAACGCCAAAAGTCTCTTTCAGGATGACTCGCCACTCCTGCCCGCTCGACCTCGGCGCGCGCTGTTTCAAAAAGCTCGGCATATTTAACCCCCGCAGGGCAGGCCGTCTGGCAGGCTAGGCAGCCCAGGCAATAATACATTTCATCTGCGAGAGCCTTGGTCACCTCTAACTCTCCGTCCGCCACACTGCGCATCAGTGAGATGCGGCCACGCGGACTGTTACGTTCCCTCTTCGTCTCCATGTAGGTGGGACAAGTCGGCAGGCACATGCCACAGTGCATGCACTGCTGGAGAACGGAGTAGTCGAGCGATTGGAGCAGATTCACAGGATGGACAGGGGCAAGGAAAGAAGCAGATAGCGGCTTCTGAAAGCACGTTCTTCCATCTTTTCAGAATCAAAGGGCATTTGTCACTGATGAAATCCGTGCCGAAGGTTTTCCGGCAGTGGATGAGCCTCATCAATGTCATGAACCTCAACGATGCGTCCATCGTCCATGGAAGCGATGCGGTCCGCATGCTGAAAGATACGATTGTCATGAGTCACGATCAAGACTGCGCGCTCAGGACTGCGGGCCACGCTTTCGAACAACTCCATGACCACCTGACCGTTCTTGGCATCGAGTGCAGCCGTGGGTTCATCGCAGATGATCAAGCGGGGCTCGTGAACCAGGGCCCTTGCAATGGCCACGCGCTGTTGCTGCCCGCCGGATAGCTGACTCGGGCGACTGCGTGCACGATCCCCCAGCCCCACCTCCGCCAGCACCTCACGCGCTTTTTTCTCCGCCTTGCTGGCCGAGACACCTTGGATCAGCAAAGGCACGCTCACGTTTTCGGCCAGTGTCAATGTGGGGATGAGATTGAAGGCTTGGAAGATAAACCCGATATTCTGTGCGCGGAACCGTGTCACGGCTGCCGTGCTCATGGTCTGAAGATCCTTTTCCAGCACGGTCAGATCTTGGGTTCCAGCATCCGGTTTTAGCGTCCCAGCTAAGATGCTGATCAGTGTGGTTTTACCACAGCCAGAGGGACCGATAAGCATGGTGATATCACCCAACCGCACATCCAGCGCCACGTCCTTCAACACATGGATGCGCGAGGCTCCATCGCCGAAGGACTTGTTCAGGCCGCGCACGCGAGCAGCCGATGGGGGAGCAGATTCAGCCATGACACATCAAAATTATCCTCGGAAAACCATGGCGGGCTCCAAGCGAGAAACCCGCCAGATCCCCAGGAGTGCAGACAAACTGCAAATGAACAAGATCACGCCCAGGACCATCCACGGCACCATCTGCGGCATGTAGAAAGGTGGCTGCTCATTGGCTAAAGCCCCGCGCGCAAATCCTGCCGTGAAAAATAGACCGATGCCATAACCGATCAGCCCGACCGTCACCGCTTGTGTCAAGAGCATCAAGCAAAGCGTCCCGGTGGAAGCTCCCATGGCTTTCAGCGCTCCGAGGTGCTTCATATTCTCCAGCACAAAGGAGTAAAACGTCTGGCATGAGATGGCCGTGCCCACGACGAACCCCACAATCACGGTGATGCCAAAGCTAATCGGGATACCGGTGTTACGGACATACCATGCCACCGTCGTCGTGTTAAAGTCCTGCACAGCCGGAGGTTTCTCAGCCGTGTAGTCATCCCAGGAAAAGCCACGGTTCAGATACCCTTTAAGCCCCGTTTCTTTGACAATGTCTTGAATGCACTGGGTTTCGCTGATGCCTGGTCGAGGCGCAGCGATCACCGCCGAAAGCATCTTCCGCTGAGGCGGGGTGTATTGCAGAGCGCGCTCATAGGTCGTCCACACATACGGCCCGCCAGTAAAGCTCTGCATGGTGTCGGCGATGCCGACCACACGAGCCTCTTGGTCGTTGATCTCAAAGGTATCTCCAAGCTTGACTTGCCCACCACGCTGCTGGGCTAGGCGCTTCACCCCCAGATCATCAATGATCACCGCATGCGGCAGCCTCAGATCTTCCAGACGTCCTTCGATCAGCTTCACAGGCGCACCCGCCAGGGTGGTTGCATCGATGCCGATGAGTTGGATGATCTTAAAGCTCCCATTGATTAAACGCACCCGCTGAATCCCCGAGTAAAGCGGGGCTGCCCAGGCCACACTGGACACACTCCTCACCCGTGCCACATCGGTATCTAGCAAGGGATTGGTCTCGTTCACCTGCTCGACTTTTCCCTCCACCACCCAGATCGGAGCGGGCACATTTTTCAGCGTTGCTGTCGTCCAGCTCATCAAGCCGCAAAACACCGCCGTTTGTTGCGCCATTAAAAAGGTCGCAAAGACCAGCCCAGCCACCAACATGAGATACTTCCCAGTATCACCAAACAGCATTTTAAGGGCGAGGCGGAGCATGCAAATGGGGGAGAGAACGGTGAGGATCACCTGTAGCGTCAGCTTCCTTTTACGAATGATCCGGGAAACTAGTGGCAGAAGACATGCCAGAAACTCGCGTTAGCTTTCGCGAAGTTTCCTAGTGCGCTCTTTATGATCGGCCACCGAAGAAGCTGCCCAGCCCGCTCTTCATCACACTGGCGAGGACGTCCTGCAGTTGATCTGCCGACGGATGCGCATTTTCAATGCTGCCATTGGGGGTCAGCTTATCGATGATCTGAGGAAAGAACTGGGACAGTAAAGGTAACAGCATCTTCACATCGAAGCCGACCCGCGCCGCCAGTTGCTCGATGTTATCCATGCCCAAGGCGCCTTGAAGTTGGCTCGGCTGCAAAGGCTGGTTTTCTCCTGTGGAAACCCAGGAAGCAAAGACTTCCCCCAACCCCGCTTGCTGAAAACGCTCCTTCAGGCCCGTCAATCCCCCAGCTTCACTCATCAGTCCAGAAAGCATGTCTGCCTGCTTCGCCCCGCCCAAAAGTCCGCCCATCGCTTGCTTTGCCAGAGTATCGAAAAGTCCCATAAGATTCCCAGCATGATGGGGGCTTGAGTCGAAGTCAACCGGAGCGGAGTTGTTCCGTTCCAGAGAGGATCGTCTTTTCAGGCCTCAATGGCCCAAAATCCCCACCAATAGAGATCCGACGAGAAGAGCAATGAAGGCGAACAAAAGCACCCAAACCACCTTCGAGGTCTTGCGCTTCACCTGAGGTGTGGCGGTGATGATCGCCTTATACTCATCAGACAAAACAAAGTTGGCTTTCTTGCTGAGGATCTGAGAGAGGATGTAGCCATTGATCAGCGTTCCCAGAGGAAAGGCAAGCAGACCGATGCATGAAAAAGTGATCGTGGGGATGCGCGCCCAACTCTGCAATTTTCGCAGCCCATAGCCAACCCAGCCTTGGAAGAAACCGAGACCACAAAAGAAGATCGCTAAAGGCAGGCGTCCTGCAGTTTCACCACTGGCTAATCCCATGACGCCAACGAGAATCACTGCCATTGCCCCCAGGAAATACAGCATGCCAACGCTCTTGATCGTGGCTTCCACATTGATGTGTTCCTCACGCAATCTTACTGCCTCGGGCTTCTCCTGAGGACTAAGTTCAGCTAGGGGTGGAGCATAGGGATTACTTTCCATAATCTCTCCAATGACACAATCTGAGTTTAAGTGTCAAACTTTTCGTTTGGTGCGCCAGATTTACTTTAATCTGGCGCACCCCTCAGGATTCGAACCTGAAACCTTCTGATCCGTAGTCAGATGCTCTAATCCGTTGAGCTAGGGGTGCATCGGCTTTTGGCCGCTGCAGCGTCGGCTGCGGATTGGAATACTAGATGAACCTTCCGCTTTGTCAAACAGTGCTGACAAAAAACTTTTCTTTTTTATCGGTGCCCCAGGAAAGGGCTTATGGAGCCGAGGTTTCGGCCTTCGCCGTCGCTGCAGCCACGCGCTTGCCAAGACAAAATAGATGCTTGTGACCTCGGATGAAAATCTGTCCCTCACTCAGCGCGGGCGAGGAAAAAACTTTTTCCTCCAGCTCACTTTCCGCCAGCAATTGGAATTTCTTACCGGGCTTCACCGATCGCAAGGTTCCGAAGTCATTGATGAAATAAACCCGACCTTCCGCCTCCACCAAGGAAGCGTGGTGTTCCTTCATGCGCTCTTCCCAAGCAATCTCCCCCGACTGAGTGTCGAAGCAGTGAGCGATGCCTGAGTCCGACACGATCAAAAACCAGCCATTCACAGACACGGGTGAAGGCACATAGGCCACGCCTTTATTCGTGCGCCATTCGATGTGCGTCTCTGTCACATCCCCCACACCATCTGGGCGGATGGCCAGGATGTGATGCTCCGGAAAACCACCACTGAGGAGGAGCAGGCCGGACTTTTCATCAAACACGGGTGAGGCCACAAATTGCTCCGTGGGTCCATCCATCATCCAAATCAGGCGCCCATCCTGAGGATCATAGCTGGTCACACACTGGCTCCCGGTCAGCACCATTTGCATGCTCCCCGCCATTTCTCGGATCAACGGCACGCAGTAACTACGCGTCTGGTTAGGCCGCTGAATACGCCAGAGTTCACGACCATCCGCCCGTGCCAATGCCACCATATAACCGAAGCCATCGTGATCACAGTTCACGATGACCTTGTCCTGAAAAAGAATCGGGCTAGAACAAAAGCCGTGCTTGCTGGCAAAGATACCGGGGCGCACCTGCCAGAGCTTCTTGCCGGTGAAGTCATGCGCACTGACAACGACCTCTGTTTGATCCAGAAAGGCGGTAAAGACGCGCTCCCCGTCTGTTGCTGGCGTGCTGGAAGCATGGCTGTTCAGACGATGCTTGCCTTCCAGATTGGATTTGATCACGGCTTGCTTCCAGAGCACTCGGCCCGTAGCACGGTCCAGACAGAGTAGCTGGCGGTCTTGAGTCTCGGCGTCAGAGGCGACGGTGAAAAGACGATCTCCCCAGACAATCGGCGAGGCATGACCTTCTCCCGGCAGTTCGGTTTTCCATTGCAGGGTCTTTTCCGTCAGCTCGGTCGGGAAGCCCTTGTCTTGACTGGTGCCATCCAACCTCGGTCCCCGCCACTGGGGCCAGTTTTCCGCATGAACAGTCGAGGCGAGAAAGAGCAACAGAAAAGCACGCATCATCACCAAGCATATCGGTATGAACTGACCGCATCAATCAAAAGACGTGCGATGATACACGCAGATCGGTCTCCAATAAAAAAGCGGGGCTGCCTCATCAGCAGCCCCGCCTCTTTTAAGAAGTCTTACTTAGCTTTGGCGAAGAGATCCGCCACAGCGCTCCAGTTCACCACATTCCACCAAGCGGTGATGTAGTCAGGACGCTTGTTCTGATACTTCAGGTAGTAGGCGTGCTCCCAGACATCGCAGCCCAGGATCGGGGTGCCGCTGCCGTCCATGAGCGGGTTGTCTTGGTTCGGTGTGGAGGTCACGGCCAGCTTGCCGTCCTTCACCACCAGCCAAGCCCAGCCAGAACCGAAACGGGTCGCACCAGCTTTTGCGAAAGCTTCTTTGAAGGCATCAAAGCTGCCAAACGCGGCGGTGATGGCATCAGCCAATTCACCTGTAGGAGCGCCACCGGCGTTCGGTCCCATGATGGTCCAGAACAGGCTGTGGTTGAAGTGACCACCGCCATTGTTACGAACTGCAGCCTGGATATCCGCAGGCACGCTGCTGATGTTCTTGCACAGGTCTTCGATGGAAAGGGATTCCAGATCAGCCTTGCCAGCGATGGCGTTGTTCAGATTGGTCACATAAGCGTTGTGATGCTTGCCGTGATGAATCTCCATCGTCGTGGCATCGATGTGGGGTTCCAACGCCGTTTTGTCGTAGGGGAGTGCAGGCAGGGTATAAGCCATAGTCGTTTAGTTTGGGTTAGAGTGGGTAGGTAGAGGTCGTTACGTCTTTGGGCAAGAAGAAGGTGCGGGTTCTGGAGAGAACTCAGCCATTCATCGAAACGCATTGTCGACCCACGTTCCTGCATATTCGCGTGCTTCGCCCTCTCCGCGCCCCTTCCTGTCATGAAATTTCCTGTCACAGGGTTTTCAAGGATGGATTCCCATGTGACAATTCCGTCACCTTTGCGACGTTTTTGTCATTTGCAAAACCCTCCGCTACCGTCTTTCTAGCTTCTTGGGTCGGCGAGACCCACCTTTCCTTTTTTGCATGCCTCCCAGTTCTTTAGAAGCTCCCACTTCCACGACACGCGCCAAGGCATCACCGCGCCCCGTCCCGGAAAGGTTCATTGTCTCCCGCGGCACCCTGAGGTGGGATCGGTTCATGAACTCCGCCATCGTCTTCGGTGGCATCGGCATCATCGTCGCGGTCTTTGGCATCTTTGCTTTCATCGTGCTGGAAATCGCCCCTCTGTTTCAGGGGGCACGCATTGAAGAGAAGATGAAGGTGCCACTGGCGGCTCCTCAAGGCGCTGTCGTGGGTCTGGATGAGTGGTCGCAGCTCCCCTTCTATTTCGATGGTGGCGCTGAAGTCACCTTTCAGCCAGTGAAGGGGGGCGCAGCCCACAAACTTCCGACCGGTTTGCCCGTAGGCACACAGGTCACGGCTCAACGTCACGATCCCGTCACACAACGCATCATTGTCGGCACTGCTGATGGTCAAGCAGGGTTCATCAAGCTCAGTTTTCAGTCCGATTATCAAGCCGGTAGTCAAGGGAGTGTGACGCCCAGCATCAAAGCGGAGCCCCTGATGCCGATTCGTGACCCATCCGCCACGGATGCAACCGCACCTAGGGCTGCGGCTCCCGTGCTGGATCTGGACTACGCCGATGCGGGAGATCGTAAACTCATCGCAGCAATTCAAGAGATCAATGGTCAAAGGGTGCTCAGCACCGTGAGCCTTCGGCAAAAGAAGAGCCTCATGGGCAAGGGAAAAACCGAGATCGAAGGTCGGGATGAACTGACCTCGCTTTTGGCAGGAGCTCACCCGATGCGCGTTCTCACCGCAGGCACTGCGGATAGCTTGCTTGCCCTCACGGATTCCGGCGAGGTCTTTTACTTCTACCGGAGCACCGGGCGCTGGGAACTCCGCCAGCAATTCAAGCCCTTCGATGGCGGACAAGTCAGCGGTGTCGATTGGCTTTTTGGGCAGGTCAGTGTGGTTTGTTACAATGATCAAGGTCAGGTGCGCATCTACAGCCTCTTCGTTCCCGAAGGGGGCACCACACGTCTGTTCGGGCTCACCAAGGAGTTTCAGCCGCTGCAAGGCCCCATCACTTATTACCGCGCCAGCCAGCGCAATAAATCCTTCCTGGTGGGCAATGCCAAGGAGTGTACGCTTTGCTATGCCACCACCGCCAGCATCCGCCGTCACGTGGAGTTGCCCTTCGAGGCCGTCTCCGTGGCCATGGACCCGAAGGCGGAACATCTGGGTTATCTGGATACACAGGGCACCATGCATCTGTATGAGATTCATGACCCCCACCCAGAAGCGGGTCTGAAGGCCTTCTTCGGGCAAGTGTGGTATGAGGGCTTTGCCAAGCCGAAGTATGAATGGCAGAGCACCAGCGGCACGGATGACTTCGAGCCGAAGCTGTCCCTCGTGCCTCTCATCATCGGTTCACTCAAAGGCACCCTGTATGCCATGCTCTTCGCGGTGCCGATCGCCCTGATGGCCGCCATTTACACCTCTCAGTTCCTGGCCCCAGGCATGAAACGGATCGTCAAGCCGGCCATGGAAATCATGGCTTCCCTGCCCTCCGTCGTGCTCGGTTTCCTGGCAGCGCTCTGGCTGGCACCGCTCATCGAAAGCCGTGTGCCGTCCATTTTATTGGTCATTATCTCAATCCCCCTCTCGGCCAGCCTGCTGGGGATCATCTGGGGGCGCTTGCCGATTCTGTATCGTAACAAACTCCCCAAAGGCACGGAGTATCTCTTGATCGCCCCGGTCATGGTGTTCTTCGCGTGGTTGGGCTGGGAGCTCGGCCCAGTTTTGGAAAAAGCCCTCTTCGTCGCCACCATGCCAGATGGCTCACAGGTGGCAGATTTCCGCATGTGGTGGCCTCAGTTCACCGGCATGCCTTATGATCAGCGCAACTGCATGGTGGTGGGTTTCATGATGGGCTTTGCCGTCATTCCCGTGGTCTTCACCATCGCTGAAGATGCTCTCTCCAACGTGCCGCCATCCCTCACCTCCGCCTCGGAGGCTCTCGGGGCGTCACGCTGGCAGGTGGTGCGCACCGTGGTGCTGCCCATCGCTTCCGCTGGTATTTTCTCTGCACTGATGATCGGCTTTGGCCGTGCTGTGGGTGAGACGATGATCGTAGTGATGGCCACGGGTAACACCCCTGTCATGGATGAAGCCGGCCGCTTGATCTTTGGCGACTTTGGCCTGGGTGGCGGTCAATTCCCCCTGGCGGATCACTGGAACATTTTCAATGGCATGCGCACCCTGTCCGCCAACATCGCCGTGGAACTGCCGGAAGCAGCCCAAGGCTCCACCCACTACCGCACGCTCTTCCTCGGTGCGCTGGTGCTCTTTGGCATGACCTTCATCCTGAATACCCTGGCCGAAGTGCTGCGCCAGAAACTGCGGGATAAATTCAAAATCGTCTGATGTCTCAATCGCCCTCTCAAACGCCAGCACGCACCAAAGGCGAGGTCAAAGTGTGGCTCACTGCCGCCGGACTCACCGTGGGTCTGCTCATGATCAGCGGCCTGCTCCTGCTCATTGCGGCCAATGGTCTCTCTGTCTTCTGGCCGGATCAGGTCGCCGTTTTCACGATCAAGGAGAACGGTCAGGAAACCCAGATCGCCGGTAGCCTCGTCAAAACACAGCAGCGGAGAAAGCCGGATGGCAGCTTCGCTACCGAGCATCAGATCTACACCGGGAACAAAGATGCCTATAACCTCGGCTTCCGTTTCATCAATGACGCGGACATTGTCGCCCAGGCCGATACCAAGGGCATCTACGTGGCGGAGCGCATGGAGTATGGCGACTCCATCTTCACCCCCGTTGCGCTTCAGTTCGCAGACGGCAGCCGCCTGAATGCGGACGACGCCAGCTTCTCCGCCCGCTTTCATCAGCTCGTGGATGAGGCCAATGAGCGCCGTGCAAAGATCCTGCACATCGAGAAAAACGAAATCGGCGAGATCAATGCGCGGATGAAGAAGCTGGAGATCCGTTCCCGTAAAGAGGATCTCAAGGACGAGATTGCTGAAGAACAGAAGCTCTATCAAACGCTGGCGGATGAAGCCCAGAAACTACGTGCCCAGCAGACCGCCGATAAGCTCATCTACAAACTCGCCTCAGGTGAGGAGCGCACCCAGAACGTCGGCGACATCCTCTACTTTTATCAGCCGAATGACCTGAGCTTCTTCGGCAAGCTCGGGGTCTTCATCCACAGCGTCTTTGAATTCCTGTTCACAGAACCTCGTGAAGCCAATACCGAGGGCGGCATCTTTCCCGCCATCTTTGGCACCTTCGTCATGACGGTGCTGATGGCGGTCATGGTCACGCCGTTCGGCATCATCGCCGCCATTTATCTGCGTGAGTATGCTCGGCAGGGCATCGTCGTTCAGATCGTGCGCATCTGCGTCAATAACCTCGCTGGCGTGCCGTCCATCGTGTTCGGCGTGTTTGGCCTGGGTTTCTTCGTTTACGGCGTCGGAGGTTTCATCGATGGCGGTGTGAAATATCCCCTGCCCCCGGCGTGGTGGTTTGCCGCTGGTTTGGGAGCGCTTACCTGCATCGGCGTCGCCGTTTATCTCTCCACGCATAACCGCACCGCCATTCCGACTCAGCAGAAGCGGCAGAAATTTTTGCACAAGGTCGAAGGCACCCTCTGGATCACCAGCGTGTTCCTGGTCATCATCACGATCGCGCGCTGCCCCTACTTCCACGGTTTCTTCAGCGATCAATTGCCCGCGCCTACCTTTGGCACGGGCGGCATTCTCTGGGCTTCCTTGACCTTGGCCCTCATGACCCTGCCCGTGGTCATCGTGGCGACTGAGGAGGCCTTGGTCGCCGTGCCGCGTGGCGTGCGCGAGGCAGCCCTGGCCTGCGGAGCTTCCAAGTGGCAGATGATCCAACGTATTGTCCTGCCCAGCGCCCTTCCGGGTGTGATGACCGGCGTTATCCTGGCCATGGCTCGTGGTGCGGGCGAGGTCGCACCGCTCATGATCACCGGTGTGGTTAAGCTGGCCCCATCCCTGCCGCTGGACCTCTCCTGGCCTTTCATCCATGCCGAGCGCAAGTTCATGCACCTGGGCTTTCACATCTACGACCTCGGATTCCAATCTCCCGATTCCGAAGGGGCGAAACCGATGGTCTTTGCCACCACCCTGCTGCTCATTCTTCTCGTCGTCGCTTTGAACCTAGCCGCCATCCAGATCCGTGCGCGGCTGCGGAAAAAGTATCAGGCCAGTGCGTTTTAATCCATGTCCGATCTCCCGTCCGATTCCTACCCGTGCGATCCCGCCTTCATCAAGGTGGATGATTTCTCTTTCTGGTATGGGCCGAAGCAGGTGCTGCACAGCATCTCCCTGGACATCCCCGAGAAAGAAATCACCGCCTTCATCGGCCCGTCCGGCTGCGGAAAAACGACTCTGCTGCGGAACATCAACCGCATGAATGACCTCGTGGATGGCATCCAGCATCAGGGGGACATTTACATTGATGGCCAGAGTCTCTATGACCCCGATGTCGAGGTCATCTCCCTGCGCAAGCGCGTGGGCATGGTCTTCCAGAAATACAATCCCTTCCCCAAGAGCATCTACGAGAACGTCATTTTCCCGCTCCGCGTCGCCGGTCGCAACGGCAAGAGCGAGCTGGATGAAGTGGTGGAAAAAAGCCTGCGCGGTGCCGCACTCTGGGATGAAGTGAAGGACAAGCTGCACGACAGCGCCTTTGGTCTGTCCGGCGGTCAGCAGCAGCGTCTGTGCATTGCCCGCGCGATTGCCAATCGCCCACAGATCCTGCTCATGGACGAGCCCTGCGCTGCGCTCGACCCTGTAGCGACCCTCAAGATCGAGGAACTGATGCATGGCCTCAAAGAAGAGTTCACCATCGTCATCGTCACTCACAACATGGAGCAGGCCCGCCGCTGTGCCGACAACACCGCCTTCTTCTATCTGGGCAAACTCATCGAGTTCCGCCCCACCATGGACCTCTTCAACACCCCGCGTGATCCTCAAACCGAGGCCTACGTGCGTGGTAAGTTCAGTTGAATCCAGAGAAAAAAGATGAGAGCCGGTATCTGCTTCCGTGAGGTCCCCAGTTCACAAGATGAGTGACTTTCAGAGAGTTCATCCTGACCAAGCTGCCTGAGCATAAGCGCTGGATCGATGCGAGCAGGCGAACTGGGTCAGCATCCTCCTTTAATATCTGCGACGACTTGAGATCAGACGGTAAACAGACAGGACCAGAATCGCTCCAAGAATTGACGCGATCAGTCCCGCCGTTTCACCATCCGAATACCAGCCAAGAGTCCGGCCAAGAAACCCAGCTACCATCGAACCGACAATGCCCAGGATCATGGTGATGAAGAAGCCGCCCGGGTCTCTACCCGGCGTCAAGAATTTGGCTAATGCCCCAACGATGAGGCCGATGATAAGCATCCAGAGAATTTCCATATGATTTGATGTTAGCGGTTTTGTTACGCCATCATTCGTCGCACTCACCGGCCATGCGGGTGTTTATCTGAGTAAGGACCGATAAAACCGATCACCTAGTCTCTCTGTCCCTCACCACATCGCACACTTCAGAAGCGGGTTATACGCTACAAGCAGAGCATTTGATTCTAAACTCAGGGCTGCGCATTGGAAAACCGATGAACCTGTAGCCTGCACGAATGCGATCATGGAGCGGGGCATCAAAGTTCCGAGACAAAGGTCTGCGAGTGTTCACACCACAGACCGCAAAGCAATAATTGGTTATGCCATAAGACGGAGCCTTGGGAAATCGCTCGTGCCAATCAATTTGATGAAATCTGCCTGGGCAGATCAATGGTAAACACGCAGCCGGATGTCGCTTTGGTGCGAACGCTCAAAACGCCTTTATTCGCTTCGACACAGCGGCGTGCGATGGCCAACCCCAAGCCGAGACCGCTTCTGTCGCTTCCTGTTTGAGCGAAAGGGTGAAATATCTTCTCGATCTCTGCCGGTAGCAAACCTTTGCCATGATCCTCCACTTCGATAAGAATGCGGTTTCCTCGAGCAAAACAGCTTAAAATCACTTCGGTGCCAGGAAGAGTAAATTTGAAGGCATTTTGCAGAAGGTTCCCCGCAGCTGACAGCAGCAGGTCCCGATCAGCTTCAATCATCAGACCGCACTCCACCGCCTGAACGATAAAACGGCACTTCTTAACGTGTGCTTCCAGCATCGAGGAAAGCTTCAACTCATCAATAAAATCAGCCATGTCAAAAAGCTGATGCTGAATCGGAAGTCCGGCACTCATGCGGACATCCGTCAAAGAGCGGTCAATAAGAGCACGCATGCCGATAAGGGCACGATTGAGAACCGCACAGGTAGCTCCGCTCAGACTCAAGTTTTCTTCGGTAATCACAACGAGGGCCAGGGTTGCCGTATTGAGGAAATTACGCAGCTCATGAGCGAAAAAACCGATCTCCATCAAATGCATCTTTGCGTGTGTCTCCGCTGCCAAAGAATCTCGCTGATGATTGAACTCAGCTACGGCCATCGCGATGGCATTGTCCAGACATCGGTTGAGAGTTCTAAACTCCTCTACCTTGACAGGCTCGTGACGTTCAAAAGCCAGATCTGTGATTGACTGACACAAATCTCCATAACCATGCACCACTTGTTCGACAGTAAAGCCCCGGTGCATCAGATCTCTCCCGTGCTGCGCAGCAATGTCCCCTAACTCGGAAAGACCTAACGTAGTGCCTCCAGAACCTCCTGAGACTTTCAAGCCATCTATGGGATGGGCACTTTGCTCGACCTTCAAGGTCTTGATGAGCTGATCGAGAAAAAAAGGAACCCCATGATCAATCTCGTCGGTCGCTCTTGCCACCACACCCACGCTGTTAGAAGCCTTACTTCGGCATCTTTCAATGAGCTCATCTCGATGCACGGCTAAAAAACAGTGTAGCATGGCATGACTATACCATAAAAATAAAGCAGGGGATCGCGAAACATGATTATCTTCCAACTTAAGAATATCACCAACACAAAGTCTTCCGACTACAAAATTTGAACCCCAGAAAAAACCACCCACGAGGTGATAATTGAAAGCAGACTTTGTCTGCCAAACAATTCGCTATCTGACCGCATTATTTCGACACATTCTAGACCTCGATCAGCTCCGCCGAAAAGCAGCTCATTTCTTAATGAATCGCTGGACACCTCGCGGAGATCAGCAAAACTCTGGCGCGTGCCCGAGATCATCAATCAGACTTTCCTGTGCGATTCCGTCCCGCCGGAGATTATGGATCGTCTCTGGGCCACCGGTTGGCGTCATTTTGGCAGCACTTTTTTCCGCTACAGTCTCAGCATTGACGAAAATCACGTGCGCTCCATCACCCCCTTGCGGGTGGATTTACCACGCTTCGAGCTGAGCAAAAGCCAGCGCCGGGTCTTGCGTAAGAACGAGGATCTCCGGCATGAATTCGCGCCCGCCACGCTGAGCATGCAGGCGCGGTTGATGTTTCAGCGCCATAAAAACCGCTTCAAAGACAACGTGCCGGATGATCTGGACATGTTCCTTTCACCTCATCCGGCCACGGTGCCCTGTGAGTGTGTGGAATGCCGGGTGTATGAGGGCCGGGAACTCATCGCCCTCAGCTACCTGGACATCGGAGCGGAGAGCTGCTCTGCCGTCTATGGTTTGTTTGAGCCTGACCATGATTGGCGCAGCCTAGGCATCTACACCATGCTCAGGGAGCTGGAGTATAGTCGTGAGCGCGGGCTCCGCTATTATTACCCGGGCTATGCCACACTGGAGCCGAGCCCGTATGACTATAAAAAGCAACTCCATGGACTGGAGACACTGGACTGGGACAGTGGTGACTGGCGGCGGCTGCCCCGATCCATTCCCAAGCCGCAATTGTAATTTGTCATTCGGCCTTCCTACCGCTTGAATAAGACCCGTGGAAACATCGACGACTGCCCCAGCCCCTGCCAGCCGCCGCTATGAATGCCCGCAATGCGGTGCTCCGGTCGAGTTCCGCTCCTCCATCAGCATCTCTTCCATCTGTGCCCACTGCCGCACGGTGGTGGTCCGGCGGGATTTCCAGGTGGAGAACTACGGTCAAGTGGCGGAGCTGCCGCCCGACCTCTCCCCGCTCCAGATCGGCACTCGGGGCCATTGGCAAGGCCGCGCCTTCACGCTGATCGGTCGCATGCGTCTTCACTATGGGGATGGCTCCTGGACGGAATGGTGCGCCGACTTTGGCCAAGGTACGACGGGCTGGATCGCTGAGGTGATGGGCTTTTTCATGGTGAGCTTTCCGCACAGCGTGAAGCTCCCGCCGTTTGTGGATGACACGAGCAAGGCCGGACAGCGGATCAAGATCCATCAAGAAGACTGGCTGATCACCGATGTGAAAGAAGGGCGATGTATCGCCGCCGAGGGTGAACTGCCCATGGTGCCGCCACCGGGATGGAAGCGCACCAGCATCGACCTCAACGGGCCTCAAGGTCAATTCGGCAGTATCGAAGTCTCCTCGGGAGATGTGGAGTTTTATCAGGGCGAATACGCGGAGTTTGCTGACCTGAACTTCACGGAACTGCGCAAGGTGCCCGGCTGGGACAAAGAGGCCGAAATCACCCGCCGCCAGAGTGAGGCGCTGAACTGCCCGAGGTGCGCCGCGCCGGTCCATCTGCGTGCCGAGGGCCAGAGCATGAGTGCAGTGTGTGGAAGTTGCGCGAGCATCCTAGATGCCTCCACCCCGCGTCTCAAAGAGATCGGTAAGGTGGCGCAAACGACGCTGCGCCTTCAGCCCCTCCTGGAGATCGGCACGCGCGGTCTGTTGAAAGGTGAGCTGTGGGAAATCGTCGGCTTTATGCGGCGGAAAGATCGCTGGAGTTCCTGGGATGAATATCTCCTATTCAATCCTTGGTTAGGCTTTCGTTTTCTGGTCACGTTCAAAGGCCACTGGAGTCTGGTGCGCCTCCTTCCCGGACATGTAACTGACTCCGAATGGCAGGGCCGTCCCTTCAAGCTCTTTGCCCGTGAAGAAGCCATCACCTCCGACGTGCTGGGTGAGTTTTACTGGCGGGTAAAAAACGGTGAACGTGCCCTGCTCACCGATTTCATCGCACCGCCTTATATCCTCTCCAAGGAAGAGATGGATGGACTCAATGAGATCACTTGGTCCGGTGGAGAATATCTCCCCCACACCGAGGTGCAGGCGGCTTTTGCCAAAGCCGGTCGCACTTTCCCGTCGCCAGATGGTCCCTACCTCAACGAACCGAATCCCCATCGCCAACGTCTGTCGGAGATCCGCACGCCCGCCGTCTTCACCGTCATCGCTTACATCGTCATCCAGATCCTTTTCATGGGCTGGGGCACGGTCAAAGAAGTGAGCCATGTCGGTGCCACCTATCAGGGGGCCACTCCAGGAGATGCGATGGTGACGGAGACCTTCAAGCTGGAGGGAAGCTCAGCGCCCGTTCACATCACCGCCACCGGCTTACTCCCCAGCGACAAATACCTGGGCCTCAAAGGCAGCCTCGTGGCCGCCGAGAGCCAACAAACCTATCCCGTGGCGTTCCCGCTGGCCAATTACACCACCGCACCGGATGGCAGCCGCCAGCGTGTGACCCTGGCCTCCATTCCCAGCGGTGACTATTATCTGCGCGTGACCCCGGATGCCTCCAGCGATCTGACCCAAGCGAATGTCACCTTCACCATTGAGCGCGGAGGATTGTTCTGGTCCAATTTCTGGATCGGTCTCGGCCTCATCGCCCTATGGCCCGGGTGGCTCATCCTGCGCAGCATCAGCTTTGAAAAACGCCGCTGGATGGAGAGCGACTTTAACCCGTATTCGAGCGACTGATGAAACATCCTTTTTACTCCTCCATCAGCCTTCTGGCCTGCGCCTACCTCGTCACGGCCAACATGCGTGGCTGGACGATGTTCCCAGACACGGCCAATCGCCGGGCGCTCACCAGCACCGCTTATCGTTATCGTCCCTCAGTCTTTACCAGTGGCAGCAGCAGTGGCGGCTGGTCCTTCGGCGGCTCTCACAAATAACTTGTTAGGCACCACATCATTCGTCTTCATCACATCACTTCACCCTCATCCTTCACTTCGCCACCATGGACTTTACCATCCTCCTCAACTCCATGATCTATGCCGTGCTCGGCATCGTGATCTTCATCGCCGGTTTCATCATCGTGGATAAACTCACGCCGTATGACCTGTGGAAGCAGCTCGTCGAAGAAAAGAACCTTGCCCTGGCGATTGTAGTCGGTGCTGCGGCACTCGGCATTTGCTTGATCATTGCAGCGGCGATTCATTGATCTCCACGCTCGTCGGTTTGGCATCGAGAGGCTCGCAAGCCTGCGCTGGCTAGGCACGCATCGTTTCATGAATACCCGCCCCTGGCTCCTGCTGCTCTCAGTGTTCGCCATCGCCACCTGCGGCCTGGTGTATGAGTTGATTGCAGGCACGCTGGCTTCTTATCTCTTGGGGGATTCCGTCACGCAATTCTCCACCATCATTGGCGTCTATCTCTTCGCCATGGGGGTGGGGTCTTATCTGTCTCGTTTTGTGACTGGCAATCTCGTCGGAACATTCATCCGGGTGGAGTTTCTCATCGCCCTCCTGGGGGGCTGCTCAGCCTCGCTACTGTTTCTGATTTTTGGTTGGACCGTGTCCTTCCGCATCCCGCTCTACAGCATCGTCTTTCTCATCGGCTCGTTTGTGGGCCTGGAGATTCCGCTTCTCCTGCGCATCCTGGAGGGACGCTTTGCCTTCAAAGATCTGGTCTCCAATGTATTTAGCTTCGACTACATCGGTGCCCTGCTGGCTTCCCTGCTCTTCCCTCTGGTGCTGGTGCCACATCTCGGCCTGGTGCGCTCGGCCTTCCTCTTCGGCTTGATCAATGCCGGGGTGGGGCTGCTGGCGCTCGTCATGCTCAGAGCCGAGATCCCCCGTCTACGCTCCCTTTGGGTTCAAGGACTCACGGTAACGGTGCTGCTCATCGCCGGGTTCATGCACGGCACGGAAATCACCCGCTGGGGTGAGTATGCGGCTTTTCCAGATCCCGTCATCTACGCCACCTCCACCCCTTACCAGCGGATCGTGCTCACGCGTAAAAAAGACGAGCTGCGACTGTATCTGAACAGTAATCTTCAGTTCAGCAGCCGAGACGAATACCGTTATCATGAGGCGCTGGTGCATCCCGGGCTCTCGCGCCTGCCCGAGGCTCGCCGCGTCCTCATTCTCGGCGGTGGAGATGGCCTGGCCGCACGTGAAGTGCTGCGGTATCCCCGGGTCGAAAGCATCACCCTGGTGGATCTGGACCCAGCCATGACGCAGCTTTTCTCCACCAATCCCATGCTGCTCGCGCAAAATGCAGACGCATTGAAATCCCTGCGTGTGCATGTGGAAAACGCCGATGCCTTCGCCTGGCTGGCGGGAAACCACGAGCTCTTTGATTTTGTCATCATTGACTTCCCCGATCCCTCTAACTTTTCGTTAGGCAAGCTCTACACCACCACTTTTTATCAACGCCTCTTGAAGGTCATGACACCCCAGGCGGCCTTGGTCGTTCAAAGCACCTCCCCCTTTGTGGCCCGGCATTCTTTCTGGTGTGTGGATGCCACGCTGCGCGCGTGTGGTTTGCAGACTGAACCCTATCATGCCTTGGTGCCCAGCTTTGGTGAATGGGGTTTTATTCTTGCCTCCCGCCAGCCCCTCAGTGGTCCGGTTTATCTCCCAGAGGGACTGCGCTTCGTTACCGAAGAAGTCCTGACTCAGCTCCGCTTCTTCCCCCCTGACATGGGTCGCGTGGAGACCGAGATCAATCGCCTGAATAATCAGGCCTTGGTGCATTACTTTGACGACGACTGGAGCCGATGAAACGCCGCCGTTTTCTCCAAGCCACGGCTGCGGTGCCTGCCTTGCTGACAGGCTCCTGCTCCCGTGATCAAGAGCTCCCGGGACGCATTCTGGGAGCCTCGGCCAGTGTGGGTCATCGGCTGCGCGATTTTTCCCCTGCGCACCCCCTCTCCCCCTCTCGAGTGATCCAGACGGATGTGCTCATCGCTGGGGGAGGCATCTCGGGGTTAGCGGCGGCCCATCAACTGAGGAAAAACGGCGTGGAGGACTTCACACTGCTCGAACTGGAGCCTAAAGCCGGAGGGAACTCCATCTCAGGGCACAATACCATCTCCGCGTATCCCTGGGGCGCTCACTATGTGCCACTGCCGGGCCCTGAACTGCATGAAGTGCGTGCCTTGTTCGAGGAACTGGGCCTAATCCAGGGCTGGGATGCCGCTGGCAGACCTCTCTATGACGAGGTGGCGCTCTGTCAGGAGCCTCATGAGCGACTCTTCATTCACGGGCAATGGGAAGCAGGCATAGCCCCATTGGCAGGCATGACGCCACGGGATCGTGAAGAATGGGCGGCCTTCGAGGCCACGATTCGCAACTATCAGGAACGACGAGCCTTCGTCCTACCCGTTGATCGCAGTCCACGAGATGCGGATCTCATGGAGTTGGATCAGCTTTCCATGGCGGAATGGATGGCTCGTCAGGGTTGGACCAGTCAACCGCTCCACTGGTATGTCAACTATGCCTGCCGAGATGACTTCGGCGGCAGCCTTCACCAAGTCTCCGCCTGGGCTGGCATCCACTACTTCGCCAGTCGCAATGGCGATGCCGCCAATGCCACCGCAGGCACCGTGCTGACTTGGCCCGAGGGGAATGGCTATCTGGTGAACAAGCTCTCCGAAGGTCTGAAGGAGCGTTTACGCACCGGCAGCATCGTCATGCGTATGGAAGTGCGCAGTAGCCAAGTCATCACCGATGTGATGGATGCCAGCACGGGCGAAATCATCCGCTATCAGAGCCGCACCGCCTTATGTGCCATGCCCCGCTTCATCGCGCAGCACATCGTCGCGGGTCTTCATGCGTTGGCACTTCCGTATTCACCCTGGGTGGTCACCAACCTCACCCTGGATGAACTCCCGCCCTCTCCAGGCGTGCTCCCCGCTTGGGACAATGTCATTTATCACAGCGATGGTTTGGGGTATGTGAACGCCACCCACCAGAACCTGATGGCGGTGCCCCGTGAAACGGTCATCACTCACTACGACTCTCTGGATACCGGTCTGCCCGCTCAAACCCGCCAGTGGATGCAGACACAAACCCATCGTGACTGG
This sequence comes from Prosthecobacter debontii, assembly GCF_900167535.1. Taxonomy (NCBI): domain Bacteria; kingdom Pseudomonadati; phylum Verrucomicrobiota; class Verrucomicrobiia; order Verrucomicrobiales; family Verrucomicrobiaceae; genus Prosthecobacter; species Prosthecobacter debontii. Next base: position 114,260 of record NZ_FUYE01000015.1, on the reverse strand, counting down.
GCTGAGCGCAGCCTTCACTCCCTCCACATGGCGCATCCAGATCTCAGGGAGCATGTGCAGCAGGTGGATGTCTGGCTCTGGGGGCATGGCATGATCCGCCCCGAGCCAGGGTTCATCTGGGGCAACGCTCGCGAGCAAATGCAGCAAGCTCAACCCCCGATCTTCTTCGCCCACTCCGACATGAGCGGCATGTCCTTATTTGAAGAAGCTTACACGCGCGGGGTGCAGGTGGCCGATGCGATTCACGCGCACTTAGGTTAATGCTGCGATTGATTCCCATCAACATCTAGGGGGCAAAGCCATCCAAAGCTTGCTTTGCATTCGTTATGCCTTTGAATCCTTTCACCACCCGCAACCCCGATCATCCTTATGACACTGAACCCCAAATTGACGGAGCTGCTCAATGAGCAGATCAACAACGAGATGTCCTCCAGCTACATCTACCTTGCGATGGCGGCATGGTTTGAACAAACCCCCTATGCTGGCTTTGCGAGCTGGATGTTTAACCAGAGCCGTGAGGAAACCATGCATGCGCTGAAGTTCTATCAGTATCTCGTGGACCGCGACGCTGTGGTTTCGCTGAAGCCCATTGCTCAGCCGAAAGCCAGCTTTGAATCTCCGATTGATGTCTTTGAGCACAGCCTCAAGCAGGAGCAGGCCGTCACTCAACAGATCAATGATCTTTATGATCTGGCCGAGCAGGTGAAAGATCACTCCTCCAAGAATCTGCTGTTGTGGTTCCTCAACGAGCAGATCGAAGAAGAGAAAACTGTGCGTGACATGCTGGACCGCCTCAAGCTGGCTGGCACCGACCCCGCGAGCCTCCTGGTCCTCGACCGCGAAGCCGCGCAACGCCAGAGCGCCGAAGGCAGTGGCGGCAAGGGTGGCCACGGCCACTGAGACGCACTCGCCCCTTTCAATTAAACCGGGCGGCTCCAGATCACCTCTGGAGCCGTTTTTTGTTAGGCCAAGATCTCCTTCATCACGTGCCCATGCACGTCTGTCAGGCGCACATTGCGACCACTGAACAGATACGTCAGGTGCTCGTGATCCACCCCCATGAGGTAGAGAACTGTGGCCCAGAGGTCATAGACGGTCTGCACCTTATCCACGGCCTTGTAGCCAAACTCATCGGTCTCGCCCAAGGTCATACCGCCTTTCACACCGCCACCGGCCATCCAAATGCTGAAACCGTAGGGGTTATGATCGCGTCCATCACTGCCTTGAGCGAACGGGGTGCGGCCAAACTCACCGGCCCAGATCACCAGGGTGCTGTCCAGCAATCCACGTGACTTTAGATCCTTGATCAAGGCCGCAATAGGTTGATCCACCTGCTCGGCCATTTTGCCATGGCCCTTTTTCAAAGCCCCATGCTGATCCCACGGGTTGGCCGCTTGTCCGCCGCCAATGTTTTGCGCCAAGCAACTCAACTCGACAAAACGCACGCCACGCTCCACCAATCGACGTGCCAGCAGGCACTGCCGCGCGTAAGCGGTCCGTGAACTTTCAGGCCCATCCAGGCCATACATTTTCTTCGTCGCCTCCGACTCTCCCCGGATGTCACAGAGCTCCGGCACAGCCGCCTGCATGCGCCAGGCCATCTCATAGTTTTGAATCGCCGCCTCAACCTGACTGTTGGCCCCGAGTTCACCGAGGAAGTTTTGATCCATGCCCTCGATGAAATTCAGCCGCTGCCGCTGAAGTGCAGCGACCTCACGTGGCTGGATATTCCTCACAGGTTCGCTGCTATCCGCCTTGATGATCGAGGCCTGATGCTGCGCAGGCAAGAAGCCGTTTCCAAACAAACCGACACCGCCGTGGGGGGCTGTGGCACTGCCACTCTGGAGCACCACATAACCAGGCAAATCACTGGACTCCGTGCCTAACCCATAGCTTGTCCAAGCCCCTGCACTGGGATACCCGACGAATGGGAAGCCCGTGTGCATGAAAAAATTGCCCTGGGCATGCTCGCTGAACTTCGCCGTCATGCTGCGCACCACACACAGCTCATCCGCTACACTGGCCATGTTAGGGAACAGATCACTCACGGGCAGGCCACTCTGGCCATAGTTTTTAAAACCCCAGTGTGAGGGCTGAATGACGCCATCGTTGTTAAACTGCGTGCGTGCCGTCGCGAAGGGCGGCGGCTTACCCGCATACTTTTCCAGCGTAGGTTTGGGATCAAACGAATCCACATGAGAGACTCCCCCGCTCATATAACAAAAAATCACGCTGCGCGCCCGAGGTGCGAAGCGCTTGGCACGATGCGTGATGATCTCTGCATGGCTCTGCTGCTGCATGAGACCCGATAAGGCCGCGAGCCCAAACCCTGTCGAGGCATGGGTCAGAAGATGACGCCGCGTAAAGCATGAATTCATAAATCAGTCTGAGGGTAAAAGTTGAAAAAAGAAGAGTCGCTTCAGCGAAGGTAGATGAACTCTTTCAGGTTGATCAGGGATAAGCCCAGACTCTCCCAACCAGCGGTTTCGGGGTTGAGTTTGGCCGCCGCTTCCTCCTGCGTGGTAAGCTGTCCCATGATTTGATTCAGCTCATGGCGGGCGTTGTCCACCTGCTCGCGTTGAGCCTCTGTGAGGGCTTTCATCACATCCAGTTCTGTCACCGCTGTAGCTTCCACGTGGCGAGACAAAGCCACTTCCTGCTCCGTCAAGGCCCGGTCATACAAACGAGCCCGCAGGATACGACCACGCAGCATTCGATTGCCACCCACAGCGCCGTGACGGCATCCTAGCAAAATTTCTGCATCCCCAGCTTCGAACTCCGCCACTTCTGCCGTGGTGTAGGGTTCCCCATAACGCACGCCGTCGCGATAACCGATAACCTTGCCTTGATCGTAGGTGATGGCCAGGTGCACGGGCCGTTTATCCACCTCTGTATCGGCGGGTCCGCCGAATTCTTGAGTCCGGCGATGATTGTTACTCCCCGACAGCCACTCTTGAGGAGCCCGCTCGGCATACACGATGGCATCGAAGACCATGCCGCGCCGATCTTGCAAGGTCATGACACCGCCGCCTTTTTGATCCAGGGTGTCCAGCATCACCCAGGCCTCCAGAGTTTTAGCCTGCACATGTTTAGGTAGCCGCTCACTGCGGGCCAAGGCGGTGCGTCCATCCAAGACTAACGCGCCATCAACGACTCGTGCTGAGCCTTCGAGCTTCAGCGGCAGATGTCCCTGAGCATCCCTTCCATCCTGATCAAAGGTCCATTCCGCAAAGGGCACGGGAGCATCGGTTGCTTCCGGCATTTTTTGTTGGGCATTGAGCTTGGCACGCACCGGCTCCAGAATGCCTTGCACCTCATCCTGGAGGGCATGCCGCCGTTGATCCAAGGCCACCAAGTGATCTTGTTGAGCTTGGGCAAACTCGGCGGACTTTTTCACAAACGCCAAGCTTCCCGCCAATTCACGTGGTGTCGCAGAGCGTCCCAGGCTTTGCATGAACAACGTCTGCACACGCGCCTCATCTCCAGAATGAGCCAGAACTCGACGCGCCCATTCGGCGCTCCAGTTGATGATCACGGGATCATTCAATAAGGCGAGAGACTGCGCAGGCACATTGGTCACATCACGGCGCCCGCGAGTGCTGGAAGGCACCGGCATATCAAAGGCTGTCAGGAATGGCTCCAGGCTATTGCGGATGACCCCGACGTAAAGACTGCGGCGTCCATCTTTGCCATACACAGGCTCGCCATACAGCTTCTCATCCATCTTGCCGGACAGGGTGAGGATGCTGTCACGAATGGCTTCCGCCTCAAGACGTCTCACACTCCAGTGGCTGAGAAGTTTGTTTTCCGGGTCTTTTTCGACCACGAGTGGCGAAGAGGATTCATCACGGCGTTGAAAAGCCTCAGTCAAGAGCAGGGCCTTGATGAGTTGTTTCATGCTTCCACCACTGGATTGGAAATAGGCGGCCAGGGTATCCAGCAGTTCAGGATGCGAAGGAGTTTCGCCTAACCGACCGAAGTTATCCGGTGTTCCGACAAGTCCACGGCCAAAGACATGATGCCAGAGGCGATTCACAATCACCCGTGAAGTCAGCGGGTTATCGGCTGCCGTCAGACTTTCTGCCAATTCCAAGCGACCACTGCCCTGGGGATGGTACGGCGTGGGATTGATGCCATCCAAGAAACGACGTGCTACCGGTTCCATCGGCTGCTTGTGGTCGCCACGAGCAAACAGCGGTGCATCATAGCCATCCGCATCCAGGGCACCCGGCGCACGAGTCGGTTGAGGCAGGGTGGCTTCGACCTCCCGATACTTCGCCAACAGAGCAGCCGCCTCAGGCACCGCTTTCACATCATTGGGTAGCTTGCCCTGGCGCAGCAGAGATCCCAGCAATTCCGCTTGAGCATCCGTCAGCTTGCCCGCCTTCCACGCGGTGACCGCATCCAGAGGATTCCCTCCCACGACCACCGAAGGAGGCGACTCATCCCCCGCCGTCACAAAAGCCTCGGTGATGCCAAACCAGGAACTTGCATTCTCATTCGCTTCAGCGGGCATATCCGCCACTGTCGCGAGCTGAAGGAAGAGATCATCCCCCTTCCAGTAGTTGAGGTCCAGCTTATGCCAGCCGAGTGTCTCATCCTTCTCTTCACGAAACTCTTTGGCGCGATGAATGGTGCCTGTGCGAGGATAGTTCTGCACCACATACTTGGCCTTCACGCCACCTGAGCCGGACGCACGAAACCACAAGGTACCTCCTTCACACTTGAAGCGTTTGCTCATGATGACCCCACGATCTTTGGGCGAGATCAAGTCACTGAAGATTCCACCAGGATACACCCTCGCGATGACGTTGTCGCCTTTGAGCTGCACGCTGAATTCCCCCGCCTCCGTGCGTCCTTGCTTCACCCCATTGCCACTGGTAAACCACGCCTCGGTTTGAAGATCCCAGGCGCATGTCGCTACAGGCTTCGGCGGCTGCACCGCATCGGGTTTGGCCGGCAGCTTAGCGGCTGCTTTCAGCCAAGCCTCCGCCATCACCTGCTTGATCTGCGTCTTGATGTTGCCCAGTTCAGCGCGCTCCGCATCCCCTGTTCCTGGCGCATTCACATCCACCACGGCGGGGCGTGCACTCGTAAAGATGCCGTAGAGGGCGTAGAAATCAGTCTGGCTGATCGCATCAAACTTGTGGTTATGGCAACGTGCGCAGGACACCGTCAGTGCTTGGAAGCTCTTGGTCACCGTATCGATCTGGTTATCCGTGAAGGTCACCAGTTCATCCAGCGAATCCGTGGGCGAAAAGCCATGCAACACCATGCGCAGTTGGCCGATGCCCAAAGCACTTTCATTGATCCCATTTTGCAAACGTGGTTGGGGTAAAAGATCTCCGGCAATCGCTTCCCGCAGCATCTGAGGATAAGGCACATCTTGATTGAAGGCCCGGATCACATAGTCACGATAGCGCCAGGCATAAGGAATGCGCGCATCACCCTCACTGCCGTAACTCTCTGCGTAACGCACCCAATCCAGCCAATGCCGTGCCCAGCGCTCGCCATAGTGAGGGCTGGCCAACAGGCGATCCACGAGTTGCTCATAAGCCTGTGGCGACTTCTCCGCTTCAAGGACAAAGGCTTCCACCTCTTCAGGCTTCGGTGGGAGTCCGGTCAAAATGTAACTGGCACGGCGGATCAAAGTGCTGGCAGAAGCTGGCCCTGCGGGACCGATCCCCTGCTCCTTCAGCTTCACTAAAAGCTGACGATCCACCTCAGTCGCCACCGCTGGAGCAGAGGCATCGGCTTTCAAGGCACCGGGCTGAATCGGCTGGAAACACCACCACTGCTTGCGGCGCTGAAGCACCGCACTCCAATCCGTCTCTTTGGCCAGTTGTTCAGCGTTGGGAGCCTGCTCACGCGGATCGTAAGCCCCTTCAGCAATCCATTTCTCGAAGTCGGCAATCACGGAGTCATCCAGCTTCGCTCCATTCTTCGGCATCTTCAGATCCTCATGCGTCTGGCGGATGGATTGCAGCAACAGGGACGCCGAGGGATTTCCAGGAAGGATGGCTTCACCGGTATCCCCACCCGCCTGCCATCCAGGTCGGGAATCCAGCAGAAGCCCTCCTTTCTGCTTCCCGGACTCGCTATGACACTCATAGCACTCCTGAGCCAGGACAGGACGAATGCGCGACTCAAAGAACTCTAACTGCTGAGCCGATGGGGCCGCTATGACCATACCACCGACACTCAAGAAAAGTGGAATGAGTTTATTCATGCCAAAAGCCTCCGGGTGATGTTTTCAGCCGCTTGCAGACACTTACGGCCCGCTTGTTCAAAACCATCCCGTTTCAGACGAAAAGCCGGTGCCATCACGGTGATAGCCGCCACGGGATAACGGTATTCATCCACAATGGCCGCGCCGACACAGTGAATCCCCTCCAGCCCTTCCGCCAAATCCACGGAGTAACCTCGCTTGCGGATCTTCCCAAGATCCTCTTCCAGAGCCTTCCGTGTGGCTTGGGTCGTCGATGTAAATTGCTTCAGCGTGACTTGGTTGAAGAAGCTCTCCAACTCAGCGTCGGGTAGATGCGCCAGCACCGCTTTCCCAGGCGCACAGGAATACATGGGCACTTGCAGCCCAACCGTGCTGCTGACCTTGATCGGCTGAGTGGAAATGCACTGCTCCAGCAGCGTCATCTTGTGATTGACCGAGCACAAAAGCTGCACCGTCTCCCCAGTCTCATCCCGCAGCCATTTCAGCGACTCCATGGCGCAGACGACGAGGCTCTTCTCACGCACTTGAGGTCGGGAAAGATCAAACAGTTTATTGGTCAGCACGAAGCGCTTATCATCCTCCCGCCGCTGCAAATAGCCTCGCGCATGCAGAGTGCCTGCAATGCGGAACACAGAGTTCACCGGGAGGTTCAAGTCTCGCGCGATTTCCGTGAGACTTAACCCCGCCCGATGCCTTCCCAGCAATTCCAGGATGGCCAAGGTGCGCTCCGTCCCCGGAGCTGTGGAATTATCATCCAGAGAGATGGCAGCAAGATCGTCAGAAGGCTTTTTCATTTCCAAATTTAGAAACGATTCCAAATTTAGAAATCTATCACAAGCCCAATCCGTTTTAATTCCAAGCCCGTTTTAAGCCGGGCAAATTCTCTCACAAAAAACTTGGCCTCATTCCAAACCTCCGACAGGCTAGCCCTTTTCCACATTTAGAATGGTTTCTAAATGCAGAACTCCTTTTCATGAAATCCGTTATCGCCATCCACCCCGGCCAGATTGAAATCCTTGAGACTCCTGTCCCGAAACCCGGGCCTTATCAAGCCTTGGTCAAAACCGAGTGTGCCTGCCTCTGCAACCGCACCGATAGCGAGCTCCTGCATGGCAACTTCCCCGGCATGGAAGACAAGTTTCCCTTCGCACTCGGCCATGAAAGCGTCGGCATCGTTGTTGCCGTGGGGGACAAGGTGAAAAACTTCGCCGTCGGAGATCGCGCCGTCGGCGGCCTTTCCTTCGATCTGCAAATGGAAGGGGTGGACTCTGGCTGGGGCGGTTTTGGTGAATACACCTTGGCCAATGACCATGATGCAATGGTCGCTGACGGCGTGGCGGATGAAGCGCACGGGTGGTTCGAGTGTTATGAAATCCAAACCCGCGTGGATGCCGACATTCCACCAGAGGAGGCCGTGCTTCTATGCACTTGGCGAGAAGTGTTGGGAGCTTTCCGCGACTTTCATCTCCAGCCGGGGGATGATGTGATCATCTACGGAGCAGGCCCCGTAGGCTTGAGCTTTGTCAAACTCGGTCGGTTATTTGGTTTGGGTTGGATCGGCATCGTGGATCGTCACGCCGATAAACAAGCCAAGGCTTTGGCTTTTGGAGCCGATGCAGCTTTTGCTCCTGGGGATAAAATCGAACGAGCCAAGAAGCTTGATGCGGTCATCGATGCCGTCGGTCACCCCGACATTCTTCAGCAGGGGCTCCCCCTTCTCCGCCGAGGCGGCTCCCACTGCATCTATGGAGTGCTCACGCATCAGGTCCTGCACATCGATAAGTCCAAGGCTGACTTCAATTTCAACCTGTTCGTCCATCAGTGGCCGACCCGGAAGTATGAAAAAGAAAGCCAGCCCCAACTCTGCCGATGGATACGAGAAGGACGGCTCACTTCGGCGGAGTTCATCACCCACCGCTTTCCGCTCGACCAAATCGCGGAAGCCTTTGACGAAGTGGCTCGCCGCAAGGTGATCAAAGCCCTCGTCGAATATGCTGCATGACGTGGCTGACGGAAGTGGTCAGCCAACCAGGTGGTTGGCAGATTTGCTGTCGACGATCTCAGATCACCAGACTCGAACGCAGGCGTTCGGTCTGGATCATGGCTTTAAAACGAGCCTCGTCACTCTCGCGAGTATCACTGACGAGGCAGTAGCGGTAGTCACGCCAATGCTGGAGCTCCGCCTCAGCATTGCGCATGCGCAATTCAAAGACCTCCTCACTTTCCGTATTCCGACCTAACAAACGTTGCCGCAACTCCTGCAAGCTCGGCGGCATGACAAAGATGTCCGTCATGCAGCGGATAACCAGCTCATCTTCACAACCACGCACCTGAGCGGCTCCTTGCACATCAATGTCCATGAACACGTCCACACCACGACGGAGGTAGTCATAGACGTAGCTTTTCAGCGTGCCATACCAGCGGTTGTGCACCCGCGCATATTCAAAGAACTCCCCACGATCTACGCGGGCGAGAAAATCCTCCTCCGTGAGAAAGAAATAGTCCTTCCCATGTTCTTCTCCAGGCCGTGGTGGGCGGGTGGTGCAGGAGACCGAAAAGACCGCATGCACACCATCACAGACCTTGCGGCACAGCGTCGTTTTTCCCGTGCCAGAAGGGCCGGAAACAACTGCCAGGATGCCGAGACGTGGAGAATCTAAATTCATGCCAGCGTTTAAACCGAGACTAACGGAGACCGCAACTGAAAGCGCTATTCGTCACCTTCTTCATCCGATGTCGAGCTTTCGTCACTCGATGCTTCTTCTTGAGGACGCTTTTTGAAGTGGAGTTGCTCCACTCGGCGAGGACTGGCCTTCGAGGTGGTCACTTCGTAATCTTCAATGATCACCTGTTCTCCCACTTTGGGCAGATGCCCCAGCAGGTGGGTCACGTATCCACCGATGGTGGTCACCTCTTCACTTTCAATCTCCAGACCAACCTTTTCAGCCAACTCATAGAGATTCAGCGTCCCCTCGACGACAAACTCCGCATCGTTCACCCGACGAAACTCACTGTTCTCCTGATCAAATTCATCTTGGATGTCTCCAACAATCTCTTCCATGACGTTATCCAACGTCACCACACCGACCGTGCCGCCATACTCGTCCACGGCGAGAGCGATATGCACATGCTTGTCCAGGAAAAACCTCAGCAGCTTATCAATCGGCATCATCTCCGGCACCATTGGCAGATCACGTTTGATCTTGCGCAGGTCGGGCGAGGGTTTGTTGACCAGGGTAAGCAAGTCTTTGATGTGGATCAAGCCAATGCTATGATCCAAATGGCCTTCGACCAGGGGATAACGGGTGTGCTTGGTATCCACAGCGACCTTGAGGTTGGCCTCAAAGGAGTCATCCGCATCCAGGGAGATCACTTGGTTACGGGGGGTCATGACATCGCGCACGCAGCGGTCATTCAGGGCCAGCGCATTTAGCAGAATGTCCTTTTCAGTTTCCGTCACCTCTTTGGACTTCTGACTTTCCGCCACGATATGGCGCAACTCTTCTTCCGAATGAGCCAGTTCACTCTCAGAGGCAGGTTCTAGCCTGAACAGCGTTTTCAACAACCAGTTGGCCGTCCCATTGAGAATCCAGATGGCTGGCTTGAACAGGATGTAAAAGAAATGCAGTGGCGCACAGATAACCAGCGTCGTCGCTAGGGATTTGCGAATCGCCAAAGACTTCGGCGTCAATTCCCCCAGAACCACATGTAGGAAAGTCACCACCCCAAAGCCGATACCGATAGAGACGGATGAGATGATCGCATCGCTGGTCACCCCCATTTTCCACATCAGCGGCTGAATCACACGTGCCACGTAGGGCTCACCAATCATCCCCAGGGCGATGCTGGCCAGAGTAATTCCTAACTGAGTTGCGGAGAGATAACCATCGAGGTTTTTCAGCGCATTTCGAGCCACTTTCGCACCTGCATGTCCCTCCTCAACCAGTGCATCAAGCTGGGTGCTCCGGACCTTCACGATGGCAAACTCAGCCGCCACGAAGAAGGCATTAAGCAGGACAAAGAACAAAACCAGGAAGGCGGACCAGCCAATCTCTCCAGGTGTGAGATTCCACTCATGTAATACCTCATGAGAACCCGAGCCCAGGGCGAGCAGGTGAGAGATCGAAAGAGAGGTATTCATGATTTCGCGCTAACGAAGGAGCGATGCAGCAAGATTAAAGCCGCTCGTAGTTGCCATCGCAGCGCTTTTCTAAAATGGTAAAGCCCGCTTTCTTGGCATCCGAGATGGACAGGGGCTTGGTGATCTTCGGGGTAGAAAATCCACTGACGAGCTTTTTCACCGGTTTACGGCAAAGCGGGCAGTGGGTTAAAGGTGCACGATCCATCGGGCGGCGAAGATCAAAACCGCGCTTGCAAGAGGGACATCCCTCTTCTGGATTTTCGGCAATGTAGGAATACGTGGGCATGATGATACTTTCCACGTCTCCCTGGAAGAGGTCCAGAGAGACTTTCCCTGGACCTGAATCTGGCTCTTACCAGCTCGACTTGGTCACCCCGGGGATCAGGCCAGCCAGTGCCATTTCACGGAAGGTGAGACGGGACATCTGGAAGCGGCGCATGTAAGCGCGACGACGGCCGGACACACGGCAGCGGTTGGTCAAGCGAGTGGGGCTGGAATCGCGTGGCAGAAGGGACAATCCCACGTAATCACCATTCGCTTTCAGCTCTGCACGGAGCTTTGCGTATTTATTGACGGTCTTTTGTTTGCGCTTTTCGCGTTCAAGCCAAGCTGTTTTTGCCATAGGGGCGGCGAAAATGCCTCAAGTAAGCTGCTTAGCAAGAAGAAATTTCATTTGTCAGAACTCAGGAATCTGGCAAGCTACCCTTACTATGATCCTTGGAATGCTCATCGCTGGTTCTTTTCTTCTCTTGGGAGTGATCGTTTTCACCTACCTGCAGAAGGCCTAATCCCCTGCCCTTTTTTCTTCAGTCGTCGCCCTCGGCGACTGAGATCCCTGCGTAAAGCTGAGGAAAGCGGCGTTCCAATGTTTTCGGCGTGATGTAGCCGATCAATTGCGCTTGTCCCCAATCGGCCAGCCCCCAATAAGCCTGGGGGATCGCCATCAGGACGGCAGTGCAGGTCGGCATCCGCGGAACCTGAGCACGCATCAGCATCTGATCAGCAAATTCCTGAAGCCCGGGATTGTGTCCAAAGATCATGGCGTGAGCCCAGTTCTCGTCGAACTGCTGCACCACTTTGAGAATGCGTCCGGCCTCGGCCAAATAAAGGCGGGAATCCAGGAGCAGCGTCTCCAAAGGCATCCCCAGCGTTTCCAAGGTAATTTTAGCCGTCGCTAGCGCCCGAGCTGCCGTGCTGGAGACCAAGCGATCCGGCAGAGGGAGGAGTGGCGATGAATTTCCACCTCCAAAATAAGTCCGGTGGAGAAAGGACGCCACAGCCGGTGCGGCTTTGAGCCCCCTTTCGTTCAATGGACGATCATGGTCTGCCAAGCCGGCCAGAGCCCAACTGGATTTGGCATGTCGGATAACCGTGAGATACTTCATTTCGAAAAAACCGTTTTCCCTCGCATGAGGGGTGCCAAGTGTCAAACCACAGGCCGACTCTGGTGAGAAAGCCAGCATGGGCTCCCTAAACATTCGAAAGCATCCGCGAAAAAGCGCCTCTGGTTTTACGCCTAAATCAAGACCTCCACGGGCTCCCCTGCTGCCACGGTCGCTCCCGCCTCCAAACGCAGGAGAGCATCCGCCTGACTAAGAGCAAAAAGGGCATGGCTTTCTTGAAGACCTTGAACACGAAAAGCACCCTCCTTCAAAATCCCACGAAGATAATGCGGACGGTTTCCATCATTGTGAAGGGACTGGGCCGAAACGACCCGCAAACGAGTGGGCTCAACCTGTCTAGCCCCCATCCTCTTCATCAAGGCAGGTTTCACAAAGATCTGATAAGTGACGTAGCTCGAGACCGGATTTCCCGGCAGTCCGAAGATCAGTTTCCCCTCATGCTGTGCGAATAAAAAGGGCTTCCCAGGCTTCACATTGACCCGCCAGAGATCGGGTTTGATCCCAAGCGCCTGGAGAGCAGGTTTGATCTGGTCGTGATCGCCAACGGAGACACCACCACTGAGCAACACCACATCATGCGTGGCCAGCAGTTGCTTCAGTGTCTGCACGGTCTGGTCGAAATCATCCTGGCAATGACTTGAGGAAATGTCCTCGATCCCCTGCGCCATCAAGAGCGCTTGCAGCATGAAACCATTGCTATTGTAAATCTGCCCTGCCGAAAGGGGTAATCCGGGTGCAATCAATTCATTGCCCGTGCTCAAAACCGCCACTCTCGGCGGCTTAATCACCCGAATCGAGGTGAATCCTTGGGAAGCAAGCACGCCGATCCTGCCGGCGGTCAGTTTATCCCCCACTTTCAAAATCATCTGGCCCTCACAGAGGTCTGCACCCCGGTGGCGCACATTTTCGCCAGCCTGCAAAGACTCCTGCCAGCGGATGGAGTCCCCTGTGCGCTCCACATCCTCCTGCATCACCACGGCATCCGCACCCGCTGGCAGCGGCGCACCCGTGAAGATCCGGATGGCTTCCCCTTCCCCACAGACCAGATCAAGCTGAGCCCCGGCGGGCTGTTCTCCCACCACCTTCGCAAAACCAAGAGCACGGCTCTGCACGGCATAGCCATCCATCATTGAATTGTCGAAACCGGGCAGCGGCACGGTGGCGAGCACATCTGCCGCAGCAAAACGTCCGAGACTTTTCAATAGCGGCAGAGACTCTTCTTTCGAACAGGAGATCGCTGCCAAAACTCGCTCGCGTGCTTCTTGCTCGGAAATCATTGCACAGGAGGTTCGAGATCCATCACCGGGGATTGTCCGCCCAAAGGAGCTGGCGACATGGGGGGAGGCAATCCTGGAGCCTGGCCAGGAACCGATGAAGGTGCGGTCGAAGGAAGCGCCCCAGCTGGCACAGCGCTTGTATCCGGCAGCCCTGTGACAGGTAATAAAGGCATGGGCATGTCTGGTGAAAAGGCAGGGGTTGAGCTTGGCCCAGCGGGTGGCACCGTTGGGGTGACGGGAGGGGCTGATCCTGAACGCTTAAAGATGACTAGATTCGCCACACGGGGCTGGCCTTGAGTGATATCTGCAGTCAAATAGCGCCCCTTACGTTCGGGCGTGAGTTTGAGTTTCGACTCGACGCCCGTGGCATCCAAAGCGATCAATTCTGCCGCAGCAGGTAGATCAGGGAGTCGATCGCAACGGATCAACACATAGTTTTGCTCCGGGCTGACCATTTCGACAATGCCAACCAGGACCGTTTTAGGCGCTTCTTCGGGCTTTTTTTTCTTTTTAAACAAGCCGCACCCAGGCTGAACCAGCATGAGAAGAAGGCAGAGAACGGTGGTTACAAATTTCCGCATGGGTGAATCCTAATCATCCCCGACCAGAAAGCCAGAACAGGGAGAGACTTTCGCCAAAATCCTCTCGCCACGCCAGTGTGGCACGCTAGCATCTGTCTTGTGAGTTACCAGGTTTTCGCCCGCAAATACCGTCCCAAGACTTTCGCAGATGTGCTCGGCCAAGAGCATGTGGTGCGCACCCTTCGCAATGCCATCGCCCAGAATCGTCTGGCCCATGCCTATCTCTTTGTCGGCCCGAGAGGGACTGGGAAAACCTCCACGGCGCGTATCTTTGCCAAAGCCCTGAACTGTCCGGATGGCCCCAATGTGGACTTCGATCCCGAAGACGAAATCTGCCGCGAAATTGCCGAGGGCCGTAGTCTGGATGTGCTCGAAATTGACGGTGCCAGTAACAACGGCGTGGATCAGGTACGAGACCTCCGAGAAAGCGTCAAATACGCTCCCTCGCGTTGCCGGTATAAGATCTATTACATTGATGAGGTGCACATGCTCTCCACAGCGGCCTTCAATGCCCTGCTGAAGACTCTGGAAGAACCCCCCGAGCACGTGAAGTTCATCTTCGCGACCACCGAGGCCAATAAGATCCTTCCGACCATCATCAGCCGCTGCCAGCGTTTCGACCTGCGTCGCATCCCGAACACGATCATTGCCAAACACCTGCTCCACATTGCTTCACAAGAGAACGTGGATCTCGATGAAAAAGCCGCGTTTGCCATTGCCAAAGGTGCCGATGGGGGCATGCGCGATGCGCAATCCATGCTGGACCAGTTGGTGGCTTTCTGCGGCAATCAAATCCGTGAAAACGATGTGCTGGAGATCTTTGGATTCACGGCCGCTCAGGCGGTGAGCCAACTCGTGCAGCACATTCTGGAAAGCGACACGGTCGGGGCTCTACGCCTAGTCCATGAAACCAGCGAAGCTGGCAAAGATCTGGGGCGTATGCTGGCGGATCTCATTCAGTATTTCCGCACCCTCCTCGTCAGCCAAGCCGATACCGATGCCGCAGCTGAAGATCTGGAACCCGAGATTGCAGATCGTGTCAATGAACAGTCTCAGATGGCAACCACGGAGCAACTCCTTCGGATCGTCGACGGTTTGGCCGAAGTGGATGCACGCATGCGCTGGGCCACTAACAAGCGTCTGCATTTTGAGCTGGGTGTCATCCAGGCGGTGCAGCACTACAATGAGGTGAGCATTAGCGACATCATCCAGGCCCTCGATGGCGGTGCAGAGGCTCTGCCGCGCCCAACAGCTCGTCCGCAGCCAGCTCCGGTCATTGCACGCCGGGCCTCCGCCCCTGCCTTGGAGCCCCGCGTAACCGCGCCTATTTCCGCACCGAGCCCGGCCGCAGTAGCCCCCGTTCGGGAGCCGTCACCACCTGCTTCCAGCGGAGTGCCGGAAGCACGTTCTTCGGTCCCTGCCGAACCACAGCGCGCTTCATCCCCGTCACCTAAAACGGAGGCCCCCATTGAATCCGAATCTGAACCCGAGCCTGAACCGGAATCCAGCTTGGATGATGAGCCTTCGCTGCTGCAAGACGAGCCTCAGCCATATGAAAACCAAGACGAGCAGCCTTGGTTTGATGATGATGCCCCGACATCCGCATCCCCACCTGCCCCTTTGACACCGGTTTCCGCACCTGTATCCGCTCCAGAGGCCGCGCCACCGTCATTCACCAACGAGGAATTCCGTCTGGAACTGCTCAATCTCGTCCGAGCCAAGCGTCCCCTAGCCACCGCATGGCTGGAGCCAACCACGGTGCTGAGCATGGATCGCGGCATCATTAAGCTCGGCTTCCCGACTTCAGAAAGCCACGCCAAAGAAAGCCTGGATCGTGACAATCAACGGACCTTCCTCGAAGGGCTCGCTCAAGAGATTCTGGGCAAATCCATGAAGTTCCAGATGCTCGTGGATCCCAGCCTCAAGCCCCCACCGGCGGCGGAACTGTTTGCGTTTGACCTTCCCGCAGCGACGTCGGCACCTGCTCTGTCAGCTCCGCCTAAACCCGCTACAGCCCCCTTGCCGGTGGCACAAGAGGTCGCTGAACTCGCACCTGCCCCAGTCCCGGCGGCAGTTCCACAGGCTGAATCCTCAGCATCCCCCATCGATGTGACAGCGGAGTTCCAAAATGACCCGCTCATCAAGAGCGCCATTGAAAAATTCAAGCTCAAGCTCGCCGCTTCAACCCCTCAATCTTAACCCGACATCCGAATCCCTTTCCCAAGTTTTTCTTTTTATGAATATCCAGAAGATGATGAAACAGGTGCAGGAGATGCAGGCCCAGATGCAAAAGTCTCAGGCGGCTCTCGGCACCAAAAGCTTCGAAGTCTCGGTCGCCGCTGGCAAAGTGACTGTGACCGCCAATGGTCACGGGGATGTTCAGAGCATCAAGATCGCCAAAGAAATCGTCGATCCCGAGGACGTGGACATGCTCCAAGACCTCGTGCTTTCCGCAGTCCAACAGGTGCAGGCCAAGGTGAAAGAAAGCCAAGCTGCCGAAGTGAACAAAATGACCGGTGGCTTGGGCTTGCCTCCCGGTCTCGGCTTCTAAAACCAATCTCGTTTTCGACTGCACCAGAGCCAATCCCCCTGGTGTAGTCCGTCGAGGGACAATGCGAGGGGCCCCAAACATACCCTCCGAGGCAAGGGGTGAGCTTACTCGCCCTTCCAGGCCACTCGCCAGATGCAATTCCCGGTGTCATCGCTGACTAGCAACGCACCGTCTTTGGCCACGGTCACACCGACCGGTCTGCCCCAGACATCGCCCTCAGGCGTTACAAAACCGGTCATGAAATCCACATACTCTCCCGTGGCCTTCCCACCGTTGACTGGCACGGCGATGACCTTATAACCGGTCCTGCGAGTGCGGTTCCAAGAACCGTGCTCAGCCGCAAAGATCCACTGGTGATATTGCTGAGGAAATTGAGTTCCCTCGTAAAAGGTCAGACACAGAGACGCGGAATGCGCCTGGAGGATCACATCCGGTGTGACGACTTTATTCTTCAAGTCAGGTCGGGCTCCATCATGGCGCGGGTCTTGATGCCCTCCCATGTAATACCAAGGCCACCCGTAAAAGCCTGCCTCCTTCACGCGAGTGATGTAATCCGGCACAAGGTTATCTCCGAGTTCATCCCGCTCATTGACTGAAGTCCATAGCTCTCCTGTCTTCGGATGAATCGCCAGCCCTACAGGGTTACGGATGCCCCAGGCATAGACTTGTTTGTTTCTACCGTGCGGATCAGATTCAAAGATTCGAGCCCGGTCCTCTTCAGCTTGATTCCAGTCCACATTGGATTTCGAACCAATGGAGGTAAACAAACGCTTCCCATCCAGAGAGAAAACAATATCCCGAGTCCAGTGTCCTCCTCCCGTAAGCTGACCGCCCGCCGAGAGCGACAAGACCTCCTCTGGCTTTGCTCGGGCCTCTGTATCGCCGTTTTGATACGGCAGCCTCACCACAGCATCCGTGTTGCCAATGTAGAGATGTGTCGGTTCCGCACCTGGCGGATAAAAGGCCAAACCGAATGGTTGGTTCAAACCCTTGGCAAACACCTTTCGCAGCTCCGGTTTTCCATCGCCATCAGCATCCCGAAGGAGCGTGATCTGATCTGATTTACTCTCAGCGACCAAGATGTCACCGTTAGGAGCCGTCATCAGACGTCGAGGTTTCTTCAAATCGCTTTGATACAAGGTGACTTCAAAACCCGGTGGGACTTGCGGCCAAGCTTTGTCGGGTGGCTTCACCTCCTTTGGCCGATTCATGGCCGATTCCTTTTCTGCAGGTGCGGGTAAATCCTCGACGCGAATCTTTCGACGCACTCCAGGTGCGTCTGAGGTCCAATCACCCATGGCATCTTGGCCCGTCAGCAGAAGTTTTTCATCCGCGCGTGCAGCCATCGAGACCATCATCCCGACCGCGATGGCCCAAGTCACACAAGCGCTATCAATGCATCGTTTCATGCCATGAAATCGCAGGGACGATCCCAATCACGTGGCCTAAAACACCAAGCTCCAAGAGATGACTCATCGGGTTAGAGGCCTGCTCAAAACTCTTTTCTCAAGACACCACAGGTGTGGGCTTTGAGGCTGCTGATCTTTCGCAATCACGAAGGAACCCACCATCGCTGCGTGTCATCACCGCTTGAATCTCGGCAATGATCGAGAGTGCCGTTTCCTCCGGCTCTGTGGCTCCGAGATCCAATCCGGCGGGGCCATACACATCCCACTTCATGGCATTGTCAGGCTCCCAGCCTTCCTCCAGCAACCGTTCCAGCAGCCTTTCTTTCCGCGGCCGAGGGCCTAGCAGTCCCACATAACCGAAGGTCTGAGACAACGCCCATTTGAGGGCCACAAAGTCCTTTTCCTCGTGATGGTTCTTGATGACGATGGCCGTCCGCTCATCGGCGTCAAAATCGGCCACTTCAGCGGGTGCCGATACGATGGCGCTCCAGCCTAAAGCATGTGCGAAGCTGAGGAGACCTTCGTTGCCAGGAGTATCACCGACCAGAATCAGGCGCACCGGAGGCAATAAGATCTGTTCGAACCCTGGCCTCCCCTTTCCTGCCAAGTGGCGTGAGGACGATCCTGCGCATGGCGAATCGGGTTCCATACAAACGACCGCCAAGGCCGGCTGACGTTCTGCCATACACTGAGCCAAATATTGCAGGAATGCATTCCCGGGTCTGATCCACTCGATAAAGATCTGAACGGAACCATGACAACCCGAACGCTTTTGGGTATCCATCCAGAAACAAGTGGGAACGCCTGTCTCAATCACGCTCTGAGCCCGATGCACCACCTCTTCCTCTAAACATCCTTCACTGAGACTGCCCACAGCTTGGCCATCTCCCAGCACCAACATTCGCGTCCCCGGTTTCCGAAAGCTTGTGCCCAGAGTATCCACTACGGTGGCGAGGGCCATATCTGAAGTCGCAGCCGAAAAGGCTTTGATTATGTCTCGAAGGTCTTTCATGAGAGGAGAAAGTCACATTAAAAGTTAGGCAGTTCTGACCCGAAAAGCGGAGAACTGATAAGGCATCGGATGCCTGTGAATCACTGCGCCTACCGAGTTCCCCGAGAATGAAAAAAGATCGGCCTCCTCTCAGTGGACATATGCCCTTCACTTTTTATCCGGGACTGCCCCAGACGGAGATGCTGGTGGAGGAGTGGGCGCATTCCCGGTCGAGCCTTGGGGTGCGACGGGATTCCCCTGCCCTTGCTCCTGCGGCTGGGCACTGTCAGGCTGGGCTGGTGAGGTTGTATTGCCTTGCACCGCCGACTGCCCTGTCGTGCCCGGAGAGGCCTCCGCCCCGCCTGCGGTCGTGCCACCGGTTCCTTGAGTCGTGGCGGCACCCTCCACACCCGAGTTGGTGATGCGGCCAAATTCTTCTTTCGATAACTGCCCATCGCTATTTCGGTCCAGGCGATCAAAGAGTGTCTCAGGATCATTCTGGAGTTCATTCATGACCTGATTCAAAGAAGCACGGGCATTCGTTTGGCGTTGTTCTCGGCCTGTCGAATTCACACGGTTGGTATCAGCGTTTTCACTCACAGGCGGCTGTTGTGCCTGAAGGCTCAGACTCAACAGCAGGGTCATTGTCATGGAGATCAAAGGTTTCATAAGAAAAGGGTTGGTTTCTAAAAGCCTTCGATACCCTTCCCTCAGGTGGTCGTATGCCACATGCTCACCAAAGCCTGACTCCGAGCATCTTAAACCACCATGACTAGCCACGCAGTTGCTCTCATCTCATCACAAAGCACCTAACAAACAAAGATTCAGAACTCGTCTCTGACAGAGTCGTTGGAAACAAAGCACTCACTTTCTGTGGGAGAAAAGTGGTGCCCAGGGAGGGATTCGAACCCACGACCAATTGGTTAAGAGCCAACTGCTCTACCACTGAGCTACCTGGGCAAAAAAACTCATCCTTTTGAAGTGGTACGCAGGGAGGGGATCGAACCCTCGACCAATTGGTTAAAAGCCAACTGCTCTACCGCTGAGCTACCTGCGCGGATGGGGCGTTTTACATACCCGCGATGCTACTGTGCGCAAGTCGGATTTTCATTTTTCACGGACTTTTTCAAGCAAGTGCCACAGACTCTGTTCTGGACGCGAAACAGCGAAGGCTTTCCAGCCTAAGACACGAGCTCCCTGAATATCACAGTGATCATCATCCCCCACATGCCAGCTTTCTTCTGGAGTGGCCTCCATCAACCGCAGTGCAGTGTCAAACATCCGTGGATGCGGTTTAGCTGCTCCCACCTCACTCGAGAGAATGACATGTGAAAAATACGATGTCATCTCATGCCCTTCTAGGATCTGCAGCAGGCGGCGATCAAAGTTCGACAACACACAGAGGGCATGATCCTGGGCAAGGTCATCCAAGACTGGCTTCACATCGTCGAAAACAATCCACGCTTCAGGCTGAGCGAAATGACGATACAATCCGTCAAACAATGGCTCAAAAACCTCTCTGGGGATAGCCGTGCCCAATGCCGTTTCAAAGACTCTCGCGGCCAGCTGTTGCCACCATGACCTTTCATCATCATCCGCTTTCACGCCTTCAGGGCGATGCGGCGGCGGTATCTGTCCCCAAAGAGATTTGAAGGCTCGTTTCAATGCCGTCTCGTCCACCTGGATACCATGTCTCGCCGCAAACTCGGCATAGGTGCGGCCAACCGGCTGGCTCACTTGGATCAGTGTCCCTGCGGCATCGAAAGAAATGAGAGGTCGTGACATTCACTATCCATGCGTGAGGATCGTCAAATCTCCCACAAACAAAATAAAAAACCCCGCGCTTTTTGAGCGCAGGGTCTTGGAAAACGAGGGTGATCCCGGGACTGAGTTTACTCAGCAGCAGGGGTCTCCACAGCGGCGACCACCGCTTCTTCGGCCTTGGCCTTGGCAGGAGCCTTTTTCACCGGAGCCTTCTTGGCACTCTTCTTAGCGGCTTTGGGCAAACGCACAGCGGATTTGCGGCTGAGGCCAGCCTTCGCAAGAGCTTTCTTGCGAGCGATGTAGAGTTTACGACGACGACGTTTGATGGTTTTATTGAGTTGCTGGCCCATGGTGGCTGGTATTGAAATGATTAAAGCGGCGCGCAGATTGACACCTTCACCGGGGTAATCAAGCGCGAATCTTCTCTCAGCGATTTAAGGCTGGGGTTTACTGTCTTCTGCTGAGGCTGGTGCCGAGGCAGGTTCCGTCGTCGATGCGGCCGCTTGTTCCGTCGGCGGCACTCGGAAAAGCTTGCCTGTATAGGGATCTTTCACCGCCTCTCCTGGGGCCATGCCCGTCACATCCACCAACTGCTGCTTCTCCGCAAACGGACTGTTGACCATGCCAGGTCGCCCCGGCACTGGCGTGCCATAGGGGAGATCAGCCATGGAAGGTTTTGGAGAGGGAGCTTCAGGTTTTGGCTTGAGCTCGTTCAGTGGGCGTGCTGGCTCCAGCGGAATTTTGGGAACCTCTTGAACCCTATCCTCAGGGCTGGTCTCCGGCTTAACGATTCGTTTGGGGGGGCTTGGGCTTGAAGTGCCCCCCGATGCTGCGGCCAGATAACGGCTCTGTTCAGTGCGAGGACGATACGGCACGTGCGCCGACGAACTCGGCACAAAGGGGCGAGAGTCACCACTCAGGTAACGGCTGGGAGCGAATACGGGATTGTACGCACGACTCCAGTAGGTGAGCAATCCGTCGCGCTGAATAATGTTCCAAGACTCGCGAGGCGGTAGCTCGCAACCGGTTAAAAAGCATAAGGCAACCAGCGTGCTCGCGCGCATGATGGAACTTAAACTGGGCGAAAGGGTTCTTTTCATAACGGGAGATGGATGCGGCAATGAGCGTCCACTCATGTACAATGCCCTAAGATGTCCGGCTTTAGCAAGCGAAGACTGCCTGGGAGAATTCCGCCGAGAAATTCGAAAACATCCTTGCAGGCTCGAGCCGCGTTCATTTCAATCATCACCGTGTCCGAATCCCTTCCCAGCCCACGCCAGCTTTTTCACATGCTCGACAGCGGGCGGTTGACCCAAGAGCAATTTCGTGAGGCCATGGCTCAGCACGCCCGTGAGGTCATTGTCGAGATGGAAGAGGACCATCTAAATCCGGCCATGGCCTTCATTGAGCAAATGATGTCGCGCCGAGCCGCTTCTAAATTGCTCAAGAAGCACGATGAAACCCTCATCCGTGAGGTCTTGTTGGCGTTATCGGATCTCTCAGATTTCCCGCCTGGACGTTGGCTCTGGAATGCAGGTCACCCGCATATCCCACTCCATGCTTTTTTCCGCAGCCACAAGGAGCCTGTTTTCCGCATCGCATCCTTAGAGGCCGCCCCCCAGACGGTGGCCGTCATCGTCGAATACGGCATCAGCGGAATGCCGAAAGTGCTTCACAAAGAAGAAATTCGGCTACGCAGGGACCGGCGTAATCAATTGGGCCTTGAACGGCGCCGATCGCTCTAAGCTATCGCCGCCGCCCGGATGTGTTGCCCCACTTTGCCATCACTCGACACCGACGGCGCGATCTCCAAAGCAGATCCCGATGCTACGGCCCGCGCGGATGATCTCACTGTCAGGTTGCACGAGGCGAAGCTGATTCACAGCCTCTTCGATGCTCACATCCCCCACCTGGTAATGCTGATAGCTCACCATGCGGCCAAACTTACCTTCTTCGATCAAGTGGACAGCCTTGGCACCGAATCGGACGCCCAGGATACGGTCTAGGGCGGTGGGAGCCCCACCACGCTGGAGGTGCCCCAGGGTGCACGCACGGGTCTCTTTACCGGTGAGGGACTCAATCTTCTTGGCCACATAATCACCGATGCCCCCCAAGCGGTCTTCGCCCTTACCGCCTACATTTTCTTTCTTCAGCAGCTCGCCACTCTCGATGCGTGCCCCTTCCGCCACGACCACCAGGGTGCTGTGCAAACCTCGGGCATCGCGCTGACGGATCGCATCGGCCACATGCTCCATGTGAAAAGGAATTTCGGGGAGCAGAATCACATCTGCACCACCGGCCATACCGCCGTAGAGAGCAATCCAGCCCGCGTGACGGCCCATGACTTCCAATACGATGACACGCTTGTGACTTTCTGCAGTTGTGTGCAATCGATCCAAAGCATCCACCACAGAATGGCAGGCCGAGTCAAAACCAAAGGTCATGGCGGTCGCCTGAATGTCGTTGTCGATCGTCTTCGGCACGCCGATGACGGGTACCCCCATGCCGTAAAGCTGCAGCGCCGTGGTTAGAGACCCGTCACCACCCACCACGATCAGCGCACCGATCTCGAGGTGGCGTAACGTGTTCTTGGCTTTCTCGACGATCTCGCGTGGCACTTCAGCCACGTTCCCTTCCCCCACCTTGGCGACGAAGTGACCTTTATTCGTCGTGCCCAGGATGGTGCCCCCCAGCTTCATGATGCCTACCGTGCGGCTCGGGTCCAGCATCATGTAATCTCCTGGTGGCAGCAGGCCTTCGAATCCATCCCGAAAGCCGACCACTTCCCACCCGAGCGTGTGAGCAGCGCCGACGACGCCGTGAATGACTGCATTGAGGCCGGGGCAATCGCCGCCACTATTCAGGATACCGATTCGCATGGTTCGTTAGGGATAGGGTTGATGTAAGGGAAAAGGGCCGTCGATTCAGGGCCAGTTTAGAAATGGTTCAACAACTGACGCTCGTCCGTGATAGGACGACCGGCTGCCAGCCATCGATCATAAGCCGCCCAACTCTGCTGAAGAAGGGCATGAGCTTCAGCCGCAGGATTAGCCGAGCCGATGACCACCACCACCATGCGGTGGCGGTAGATGAGGCTAGACCCATCGGCCTGCTTGGTCACGGAGGAGGGACGCTCTGCGGTCACGACGATGCACCCCCCCGAGCGCGGTGTGGACGTGTATTTGAGACCATCAATGTTCGACACGCCGAGCAACTGATTCGTGTTATTGAGCGGGAGATTCATCTGAGAATCCCCACGGTAAACCGTGATGTCACGGGTGCGCTGATTGGTGTAAAAACGCAGCGCCGGACGGGAGATAGCATACAAGCCTAAGCGCGCCATATCCGCAGCGGTGGAATAAGGCACCGCGCGGGTATTCTCGTAACCGTGAGGATTTGTAAATTTGGTATGGGTGGCTCCCTCACGTGCGGCAAGCTGATTCATCTGCCGCACGAATTCCACCAAAGGGTCTCCTGTGCGCTGGAGCCTTTGCAAATGATCACGCCCGACAAAGTCACCCAGAGTGATGGCCGCCAAATCGTCGGACGTCATCATGGTTGCATAGATCAAATCACGGAGCGTGAGCCGGTCGCCAGGCTGGAGACCGAGAACATTGTTTCCGGCGATCTGCGGTGCATAGGCAGGCACTGTGGCTAAAATATTGACCCCCGCCTTCGAAGCCGCCGCCCAGTCGAGAGTCACCATCGCCGTAGCAACTTTCGCCAAACCGCCAACCGGACGTTTTTCATTCGCCTGAGAAGCCACATGAACCTTGCGGTTGAAACTATCCGCAGCCAGCACGGCTGCCTGGGCATCAGCGCTCTGTGGAACGAGAGCCGTCAACATGCCCCCCACCAGCAATGAGGAGGAGACGCATTTCAGAATCGTAACAAAAGGGGGGAAACGCAGCATAAGGCTAAGCCTTCTTAGCATCTCATTGCCCCGGGGCAACTCGGATTCGATTTCAGAACGCCGCCGTTTCAGCGAGAATGATTCTGTTCATGCCATTCCCGGAGCAGGCGGAGTTGCTGTTTATTGGGCTTCGTCTGCATTTCATGCTCGGACGGGCGCTCCAATTCCTTTTGCCTGCGTAGTTCGGCGGCCTTTTGAATCCACTCAATTGGCGTTAGATTTTCATAAAAATCAGAAACTTGCGGTGCACTCAGTCTTCGCGCAGGAAAGTTCAGGACCTTCACACGGAGGCGCAGATCTCCCCTGACCACTTCCAAAATGTCGTTCGGACGGAGGTCTCGGGAAGGTTTGATCACCTGTTCATCCAAGATCACATTTCCTTTGGCACAGGCCTGTGTGGCCAGACTCCGCGTTTTAAAGAGACGCACATGATGCAACCACTTATCTGCCCGCAGAGTCTGTAGGGGCTCACTCATGCATGTTTCACCAATCGTGCCGCAAACGCCCCATCTGTCTCATCCTTCGGAGGGAAGACCAAGCGGCTCTCCAGCATTTCCATCTCAGGATGGGATGCTAAGACGGCCTTCACCACCCCCTGATTTTCTTCAGGATCGATGCTGCATGTGCTGTAAACCAGCGAGCCGCCGGGTTTCAAAAATCGCAGAGCCGATTCCACAATACTCTTTTGTGTTTCCGCCAAACTTGCAAACTCAGCCTCCTGTAAACGCCAGCGCACATCGATGCGACGACGCATCACGCCACTGTTCGAGCAAGGCACATCAAGCAAGATCCGGTCAAACTGGAGATCTCCAAAGGGTGGCGTAGCATCACTCAACAAATCAAAGGCATTCACCTGAGCGATACGTACTTTCAGTCGTGTGAGATTGTCCCGCAAGCGGGCCAAACGAACCGAAGAAGCGTCACAAGCATAGATGCGTCCCTCGTTGCACATCAACTCAGCCAGTAAAGTCGTCTTTCCACCAGGAGCAGCGCAGGCATCCAGCACCATTTCCCCCGGCTTGGGTGCCAGCATCCGTGGAGCATGCGCGGTGCTCGGGTCCTGCGCGTAACAAAGACCTTGTTTCAGGGCTTCTCTCGGAGCCGCTTCACAGCGATAAAAACCATCTCCAAGATCCTCCAACTCGGGCATCTGAGCCAGACGGGTGCTGGCTTCTTCATGCAGACCATTCAGTCGGACGTAGGTGCTGGGGGGCTCCTGATTCCATTGGCACAGAGCCTCCGTTTTCGCCTTCCCCATAATCTTGATCCAACGGCGAACCAAAAACTCTGGATGCGAATAACGGACGGACAAAGGCTGCTCCTCGCTCATGGAGCGCAGAGCAGCTTCCTCACGGCCCGCACGACGTAGCACCGCATTGACCAATGCCCCCGAGCGCCCAGCAGCTGCCACAGTCTCATTCACTGCGGCATGAGAAGGCACGCCCAACAGAAAAAGCTGACACAAGCCAATCCTCAGCAGCCACCGTGTGCGGTGGTCCAGATGCTTTCCTCCAGTGAGGTGATCGGCCCAAAAATCAAGCAATGTGACGTTGCGCAGCGTCGTCAGCACGATGTCGTGCAGAAAGGCAGCATTGGGCGGAGACAGCGCCGCCATACGGACGCGCTCGTCCAAAAGCTCAGCAGCAAATCGCCCTGATTTTTGCCAGTCCGTTAACACGTCAAGCGCATGGCTGCGGACACTGGAAGCAGGAGAGGATGAATGAATCGTTTTCAGCGGAATCGGAGACTATGTGACAGAGCCGTCAACGGCACAACATGGATTAATCTTAATGGCGCTCGGTGGTTATACCCCGGCCAACGCCGCGATATTGGAATCCAAAATCCCGGACTGCCACGGGATCCAAGAGATTGCGCCCATCAAAGATGAGCGGTGTTTGCATGGCATCACGAAGCGCCGCTAAATCGACCAAGCCAAATTCAGCCCACTCGGTCGCGATGATCAAGGCTTCGGCATCAGCAGCCGCGTCAAGAGCGCTATCCGCTAGACGGATCTGGCTTGCCAAGGAAGTCTCACGCACTTTAGCCATCGCTTTCGGGTCATAGGCACTTACTTCAGCTCCTTCGGCGACTAACTTCTCCACCAAACTTACAGCCACTGAACTGCGAATGTCATCGGTATTGGGCTTGAAGCTCAAACCCCAGACGGCGATTTTTTTATCCTTCAGAACCCAAAGTGCTTCACGGACGCTATCCAAGAATCGAACGCTCTGTCGGTTATTGATCGCCTGGACCTCCTTCAGCAAATTGAAGGGCTGTCCAAGCTGCTCACTGATCGCGATAAAAGCCGCAACATCTTTAGGAAAACAGGAACCGCCATAGCCCAGCCCTGCATTGAGAAATCCGCGCCCGATCCGCTTATCCGCTCCAATGCCTTCAGCCACTTTCAGAACATCAGCCCCACTCAGTTCACACAACTCGGCCAAGGCATTGATGTAGCTGATCTTGAGTGCTAGAAAGCTGTTAGCAGCATGCTTGATGAGCTCGGCACTATTGATATCAGTCACCAGCACCGGAGCTACGAACGGCTCATAAATCTTTTGCATCAAGGCAAGTGCACGGTCGCTGTTGCCGCCAATGACTATGCGATCTGGCTTCATCAAGTCCATGACGGCCGCTCCTTCCCTCAAAAACTCAGGATTGCTCACGACATCAAACTCTACGCCCGGCTTGGCATACTTGCGGATCGTTTGAGCCACACGCTCACCCGTTTTGACAGGAACCGTGCTTTTATCCACGATCACCCGATAACTGTCCAGATACTGCGCGATCTCCCGAGCAACCTTTTCCATGAAGGTCAGATCCACACTTCCATCCGCCAAAGGAGGCGTCGGAACTGTGATGAAGAGCACTTCTCCGTGATTCACCCCTTCCTCGGTCGAGCCCGTGAAACGTAGCCTCTTGGCAGCCACGTTCTTTTTCACGAGAGCTTCGAGACCAGGCTCGAAAAAAGGAACTGTTCCTGTCACAAGAGACTGAACACGATCTGGATCGCTATCCACGCATACGACCTGATGCCCCACTTCGGCAAAGCAAGCACCCGTGGTCAGCCCCACATAACCTGAACCGATGATGGTTAGCTTCATGAACGTGCGGAAAAAACGTGTTCAAAGACCTGAGCGTTGAATACGTCAGGCGAGCACACAGGTGACACAGTGCGCCGGGAAGGTGCCGCTCTCAACGCTAAAATGCCCCCCCATTATTGGTTTCCGCCACGTCCCGAAGGATTCGGATCGATATCCAGAGGCACACTCAACTGGGGGAAATCCTTGAGTGTCATGGAGAACAAGATACCAAAGTCACTCAGTCCCCCACGGTTATCTCGGACCATGGCCCCAACAGAAGCCATCCAGCTCGTCAAGTCACGCGTGACCGAGTAACTCTGGAACTCCATGGTGCCATCATCCATTTCAAAGATGTGATTCATGGAGAAGCCCCAATTGTCAGAGAGGCGTGCATAGACCTTTGAGAAGACCAAGCTGGAGTCAGCGAAGTAGGGACTGTCACTCACATATTGATGACCGAGGGTCAGTTGAACATTCTTGGCAGGCATGAAGGTGACGCCTTGGTTAAGCTCGGTAAAACTACCCACACCACTTTCGAGCGGAATCTGCGCGTCAAACCATAGGGACACCCAGGGCACAGGACGCCAGAAAAACTCGTTGTAGAGGTTGGACAGGCTGCGATCAAACTCAGGATCGTTCATGAACACATCCACATAAGTATTCAGGCCGGCCCATGTGTATGTTTGGGTTTCACCCGTCGCAGCCGAGTAGAAATATCCGCGATTCGTGGTGGAATAGTCACGACGAGTTTGCAGCAAGTTCTGCATCCCGACTCGAGCGATATTCCAAGAGCGAAGGTCATCGACGGCCGTGAAGAGCGGGACATCAATAGAACGTGGGCGAGTCGTCGGAGAGAGGCGATCAATCGACGGGAAGTCCTCAGGCTGAGAAGCATCCAGGTAGGACAAATTCAGATAAGGTTGAAGCACATGGCGAAGCCCGTCCAATCCCCAGCTAGGCTTGTAAAAATCGTTCCAAGTTTTCGACACTTTGAAAGACATATCCAAACCCGCGTGGAAAATGGTTTTAATCTCGTCCGACAGATCAGAGACTGATCCATCGATATTTGAATAGTGGGTCACACCGCCACCAATTCGAGGGGTGATATTCAACCAGCCGAACAATGTTTTAGGCAGCAAAAGTTCCTGATAGGTGTGAACGCGTGCAAAACCTGCTCCTTCCAACCGGGCAGAGAACAGATCAATCCCACGCTGAATGTCAGCAGGCGACAACGCGTCTCCAGACTTTTTTCCCAGGATATTCTGATAACTTGTCAAGGAATCATCCACCACATTGTTGGTAAGACCAGCACGAACCAAATCAGCAAACTCCCGTTCCTCCTCATCTCCTGATTCATCCTTCAAAATTCCAGCACTGAATGTTCCTTGGTGAAAGATGCCAGTGTTCCAGAGCTGGCGACGGGTCCAATCGATGGCGAATTCGGGTAACTTTGTGCCTACGGTGTAGAAATCATTCGCTTGGAAACGAGCCATCAGAGTAGCTACATAGGAGGGATCTGTGTGGACCAGTGAAATTTGATTCTCGGGTTCAGGAGTTTCGCGGAAATCATTGAAGAAGAAATCTTCATAGAAATGGGCGTCCGAAACTTTGTTGATATCAAAGTCGAGATACCAAGTGCTCTTTTCCGGACCTGGCAGGTAAATCCGATGCTGGAAATTGACCCTGTAACGATCTTCCCCCACTGGACCACGGGCTTCGCCAGAGCGATTATTCTCTGGGTCCGAATCCCGCAGGTAATACAGCTTCAGATTCCCAAAGTTTTTACGGTTATCCCGATGACGAAGCGAAAGGAAATCAGCTCCAACCCCGACACCACGTGAGGAACGCAAGTCGAGGTGATATTTGGCCAAGGTGTGATCTCCGTGAATCACTCCATACTGAGTGAGCAGGAAAGCGCCCCAGCGGCTCTGGTAACCCGGAGTAAAACGAAGTCCGACATCTTCCTCCAGCGGCTGAGAGAGGTATGGAAAATAAAAAATGGGCGTATTCCCTGCAAAGAGAGTCATGTTTTTCATGACCACCCGATCCCCAGGATAAATGGTCATTTGCCGAGCGCGGATCCGGAAATTCGGATTCTGCACATCGTGGGAAGTCAGGTAGGTCTCCCCACCTTCGATCTTTTGAATCAGCTTTGTCTCTGTATCGAAGTTGTCCGTCTCGTAGAACAGAGAGCCCGTTTCCGTCGGGATACCGCTGCGCACCCCATCACCGCTCAACTCGCCGGTATTGGCATTGTAAGTGATGTTCTCGCCGCGATAGATGGCCCCCGCCTTCCAGATAATCACACCATCCCGAGCAATGACCTCCCCTGTCGTGGCATTGTAACTAGCGGTGCCGCAGCGGATTTCCACATCCGTATAGCTGATCCGGACATCTCCCTTGGCGGTGGCAAGTCCAGTTTCAGGATCGTAGGTTGTTTCCAGACCTTCGATGTTAAGATTACTGGTCAAAGAGTCCAGCAAGGTCTGGGCCTGCACGCCAGGGACGGCCATCAACGCTGCAAAGCTGAGAGCGACACACAGTCGGGAGAATGTCATGATACCTAAAGAGATTGGAAAACGAAACTGGAACCAGCCAAGAGAAAACGGGAAAGCTGAACCCAGCAAGAGCATTCAATAGGCCACCGCCTCAAGGGTGACAAGAAAAAGCAGGGGAAAAAATCTAACCCGGAGCTCAGTCTCAGTCCTCGGCCTCCCGTCCCCCTTGCCAGGCACAGACGCCTCGCTTGCTCGGCGCGGCCACAAAGTCGAGCAGCCTGAGGGCATGTTCAGGCCATTCCTCGGCTTTAGCGGCACTCACCGCTTGGGATACATTTTGGCCTGAGCAGAACAGCAATTGAAACATTTTCTTGATGGCCGCCCGTTGCTCCGAGTTGAAGCCCTGTCTGCGTAAGCCGATGACATTCAGCCCCGCGAGACGGTTGGTGCGGTAGGCCGCACAAAAGTGAGGGATATCTTTGCCGAAACTGCCATTTCCCTGCACCACGCAGTAGTCTCCGATGCGGAGAAATTGATGAAACACGGCCCCGCCGCCGATAAAAGTATTGTTTCCCACCGTGATGTGTCCTGCCAGAAGACAAGCATTCGCCAAGATGTTCCTGTCCCCTAGGGTGACATCGTGCGCCAAGTGCGCCCCGGCCATGAGGAAGTTGCCATCGCCCATCCGGGTGTAGCTGCCAGGTTTACTCCCGCGGTGAATCGTTACCTGCTCACGAATGGTGTTCCCTGCTCCTAAAATGACGCCGCTCGATGTTTCAGGTTTGAAACCCAGATCCTGAGGATCTGCGCCGATGATCGCTGCCCGGCCAATCACGGTGCCAGCCCCCACCTTCACCTCGCCAATCACCTGAGCATGAGCTTCGACCCGGCAGCCCGCCTCAATCACAGCAGGCCCTTCGATAATGGCATAGGGCCCCACCTCGACAGTCGGATCAAGAGTGGCGGAAGGATGGATCAGCGCGGTGGGGTGAATCATGCAGCCTAAGCAATGGCAGAACTCCAAGCGTGAATCAACCCAGCAGAGGCAGAGTTCTTTTTTCACTGGCGCTGCGATACGCTGTATCCACAATCCGCTGTCCGATTCGGCTAATCTCCAGGGTCAAAGGTCCAATCAAAGGAGCGCCTGTCTCCAGGGAGTGAATCAAATGCTCGATGGGATTGCGATTCGGAGCCGCGATCACATCTGCGGGCACCTCAAAGCCTTCTGGCCTGGAGCGGGTCTGCACGCGCAGCGATTTCTCATAGTCGTAGCAGGAGATCGTCCCGCCCGTGCCACGCAGGACGAATCCGCACTTCGGCTGCGGCTGATGCGTCCATGGGTCGGTAAAGGTCCCCCACCGAGTCTCCGTTTTACTCAGACCTGACTCATAGCGGATGACGGCCACACTATGCTCGTCCACTTCCAGACCGGCGGGTTGATTCCACGTGCAAGTGACCTCTAGAGGCACCTTCGCTCCTAGATGCCAGGTGCCAAGCGTGGCTCCATAGCCCATGTAGTCCAGCAGTGCCCCGCCCCCTTGGTCTCGACTGTAAAACCAACTGGCTGCTTTAGCCTCAGCGGTAGGCTCATGTTCCACCTTGTCAGCGCCATGATACAGAGGGCCCCGATTCCCACCATGGTGATGAAACTCCAGCACCTCACCGATGACCCCTTCCTGAATCAATCGATGAGCCGTCTGCTGCGCTGCATCCCAGACCAGAGGCCAATTGATGGCCAAAACCTTGCCACTCGGTTTCATGGTCGTTACCATCGCATCTGCCTCGGCTAAAGACGCCGCAAAAGGTTTCTCCATCAAAATGTGTGTGCCGTAAGGGGCGACTCGCTCCACCCACTCCCCATGCTTTGAAGCGGCAGGACAGAGAATCACAATGTCCGGCTGAGTCTTTTCGAGACAGCTATCTGCATCTGTAAATACCTGTTCATCTTTCAAGCCGAAGTTTCTCACGGCCCCCGCCATCCTCTCGAGTCGCTCATCGCAGATACCCACGATCTCCGCGGCAGGGTGCTCGAAGGTCTGCCGGAGCAGGTCCCCCATGTGAAAATGTTCAAAATTAATTCCTGCGATGCGCCAGCGCTTCATGCCTCTATTTCAACAATCTGAGACGCTGCGCAGCAAGATTAATCGCAGGTTTCATTCCCTCAAGCGGTGCAGTTAAGCACATCAATTCACAAGTTATTCACAATGCGTAAAATCAAGCAAACCGCCTCTCTTTCGAGCAGGGTCAGTCGCTGCCTAACCAATAATTCCTCACTTTTTTGAACGTGGAACAGGTATGGAATCATCGGGGAACGTGACGAGGACGTAACAACTAACCCATCGATCATTTTTGAGAAAACATCACCTCAATCCAACACAACACCCTCACAATCAACGACCTGAATACATTCAACGAAAAACAATTAACTTCTCAAAAATGATTTCACCGCTATTCCCCCTGTCTGATGACTCTATTTGTAAACGATTTTTTCGTCCTATTGGCAAATTGCACGACACCCCTTCCCAGCAGTTTAGTTACATTATCATTTGGTAATTTTTTCACATCTTACCCACACAAACTCGCGCGACTTTCTCGCTTCTTCACAATATCCTACAAAGTGAAACGGTGAAAAAACATAAAGCCAGTCCACTATGGACTGGCTTTATCAGATTCGACTAGATATCGACTTAAGCAAAAATTCCCACCAGAGGTTTCCCTTTATCGGCGATGGTGAACGGACGTTTGCTCGGGCTGTAGATCACCTGATCCAACGGCAACCCCAGTGCATAGGCGATGGTGGCATTCATATCCGCGATCTGGACCTTATCCTCCACCACTTCCCGGCCTTCATTATCCGTCTTGCCATAGGTCATACCGCCGGAGATCCCGCCACCCGCCATCATGGCTGAAAACGCTTTCGGATAGTGATCGCGTCCGACGTTCTGATTGATATCCGGGGTGCGGCCAAACTCAGATGTCACCACCACCAGAGTCTCCTCAAGCAATCCGCGAGCATTCAGGTCCTGGAGTAAGGTGCCCAGACCGCGGTCCAGTGTCGCACAAAGCTCCGGTACCCGAACAAAGTTCGCATTGTGGGTGTCCCAACCGCCCAGACTGACCTCGACAAAACGCACCCCGCGTTCCACCAAGCGACGTGCGAGAAGGCATCCCTGGCCAAAGGCTTC
Source organism: Prosthecobacter debontii (assembly GCF_900167535.1). Lineage (NCBI taxonomy): Bacteria > Pseudomonadati > Verrucomicrobiota > Verrucomicrobiia > Verrucomicrobiales > Verrucomicrobiaceae > Prosthecobacter > Prosthecobacter debontii. Next base: position 81,235 of record NZ_FUYE01000015.1, on the reverse strand, counting down.
TTTGCCATAGGCTTTTCGTAGGTCTTCGGATTCTTCGGTCAGATCAAAGGCTTTGAGGTCTTCCGACTTCATCATCGCCATCGCATCATCATACATGTCGCTGTAGGCTTTGACGTTGCGCTGCGGGAAGGTAGAGCGGAAGTCTTGGTCAAGCTGATCGGCCAAATTCATTCGTTTCATGAACCGATCTTCGGTCAAGCCCGGCTGCATTTTGACATTCTTCAAGCCATTCTCCGGGTTACTCACGTAGAGCGGGCTGTATTGAGCAGGGAAAAAGCCCGCCCCTGGATGGCGGCTGTCATTGCCAATAAATACGAAATTAGGCAGGGTGCTGTTTCCTCCCCCTTGAAACACATTTAACCAAGCGCCCATGGCGGGGTGACGGATGGTGCCACGCATGTCATAGCTCGTGTGCATCATGTAATTGCCCTGCTCGTGAGCCCCTTGCGTGGAGGTGAGGCTATTGATGACACAAGCGTGATGCATCTGCTGGGCTGTCAGAGGCAAGTATTCAGAAATGCGGACCCCGTCGGCACTCGTTTTGATCGGCTTAGTGGGCCCGGCAGTCTCCACCCCTTCCTTGGGATCCCAGGTATCCATGTGACTCTGACCGCCGCTCATGTAGAGGTAGATCACGTTCTTGGCCGTGGCTACCTGCTTCAGTTTGGAAGAGTTTTCAAAGGCGGCGAACGCCTTGTTTTGCAAAGAACTGCCCAATAGCCCCACTCCGAGTAGCGAAGAGGCAGTCTTGGCGGCGAATTCACGGCGGCTAATTTCACCGGATTGGAGGAGTTGTTGGGTGAGTTCTTGGCGCATAACAATGGAGAGCGTTAAGGATTGCCGACGAGGCGTATCACTGAATGAAAATGAACTGCTGAGTGTTCAGGAGGGCGTAGATGAGATCTTGGAGATCCGTCAGGCCTTCATCTTGGGCATTGAGCCAGGTTTCTTTTTCCTTAGCCGTAGGCTTCCGGGAGAGCAGCGTTTTGTAGATGGCCTCGATTTTGTCCTCGGGATACGGGGCCTTACTCACCGTGAGCATGAGCTGGCTGTAGCGGTTCAGAATCTGTGGCATGAGCTGACCATTCATCATGGCCAAGGCCTGGGGGACACTAGCCTCGTGATTGGCGTTCTCGATGGTCTCACGATCACTTTGGCCAAACTCACGCAAATAGTGCCCTCGTGGAGCGGGGCTCTCTAACTCAGCCGCACGCACCCAATTACGCACCTGATCCGCACGAGCACGCAGATAATAACGCTGCTCCTTTTGGGGGATGCCATAGAATTGGGCTTCCTCGTTCCAGACCGCTTCACGGGCTTCTTGATATGCCTTCTCCTCGTCACGCGTGCGCTTCGGTTTGTCATAGCCCGGGATGAAAATCTTATCCTTCACATCCGCCGTGCCCATCGCAGACATCATCATGTCCATGCTCTGGGCAGCTACCAGCTTCTCCTCGCCCTTCCCGGGTTGGAAAACGGTCGGCACGACGCCCGCGCTTTCCGCCAGCTTCATCATGCCTGGCACAATGACGTTTTGATTCACTGAGGTGCGAGTATCACGCTGGAGTTGATTTAACTCCGACCGTAGCGTGCTCATGGTATCTTTATCTTCCTTCGCACGAGCATCGGCGATCTTCGTTTGCAGCTCTTTGACACGGTCAGCCTGAGCTTTGTATTTCTTCCCTGATTTTTCGACTCCCGCCAAAACTTCCTCAGGTGTCAGAGCATCCACCGCGTCGCTGATCTTCTTCGCCGCCAAAACCCGATTTTCAAAGTTCTCCCGCAGTGGCTCATTGGGCATATCCGGATTCGGATTGATGAGAGTCACAAAGGAGTCCCACATCTGCTCAGCGGTCATCCGGCGTAAGAGTGGGCCTGTGAAATGATAAGTGATGCCGGGTGCCACCTCTTCGCGAGTTACCTGACGCTGATACGCACTCGTGTTGTAGAGCACTTTTTGGAAAGCCTTGACGTCATACTTGAGGGCCACCATCAGCTTCTCCAAGTGTGCCTGTAGCTCCGGATTCATCGGCACCGTGCTGTCCATCAATTCATCGAGCGGCTCGATCAATGCCAACCCAAAAGTCCGTTTCCAAAGACGATTCACAATCACTTTGTTAAACCGCTCATTGCTGGGCGAGGTCATCCACCGGGCATAGGCCTCCAGTTGCGTTTCACCAACACGCGCCTCAGCCCCATGACCAAACATCACGCCAGGCTGCACCGTGGCTTTAGGTTTTGCATCACTGTATTGATAGTCATGAGGCAAACGAAGAACTCGGTTGTCCCGGAAGTTCACGTTTGTGTAACGCATGTTATCCCGGATGTCCGTGATCGCCTCCTCCGTGAAGCGATTTTCCTTCCGCACGACCTCGCCTGCCTCGCGCGCTTTTTTATTCATCACCTCCTGCTCTTCGCGCAGCTTCTTCTTGTCTTCGGCGGTCAACTTGCGGCCCTTGTACTTGTCCATATCCACCTTAAACTTATCACGGGCAGCCAGCTCACGCTGCCGCAGCAGGCCACGTGCCTCGGTGAGAGTCTCCCCGTAATAATCGTTGGTCTCTACCGGATAAGTGAAGGCCGCCATCTGATAGAATTGCATCTGCGTCCATTTATCGAAGGGATGGTTGTGGCATTGGGCACATTCCACACGTGTGCCTAAGAACACCCGCGCCGTATTGGCCATGTTATCCAGCGGCATACCCCGGTCTCGCATGTAGTAGCCAATGGCTCCGTTGTCCCAGGCCTTGCCTTGAGCGGCAACCATCTCCCGCACAAATTGATCATACGATTTGTTAGTTCGCAGGCTGTCCTTGATAAACTTCGAGTAGGCGGCCCCCGTGATGGTGCCCGCTTGGTTGCCGTTAGACTGAGCACGCAGGACGTCCGCCCAGTAATTGAACGACTGCTGAACATATCCTTCCGAGTTCAGCAACTCATCGATCAATTTCGCCCGTTTATCGGGTGCTTGAGAGGCCAGAAAAGCATCGGCTTCCCGCGTGGTGGGGATGCGTCCCGCGATATCCAGATAAATACGACGCACGAACGTGTTGTCGTCCACCTCAGGATTTCCTTGGAGATTGTGTGTTTTCCAATCTTTGGCCAAGATAGCGTCAATCTCACGGGCCGCAGAGCGGGTCTCCGTTGCCATTTCGGCCGATGCACCGAAAGTGGAAAGAGCGATCAAGGCAATGGGGAGCAAGCGTCTCATAGTAAAACCAACGACAACCCCGGCCCACTTTTTCACAATCGCTGCTAAATCATTCTAGTTAGGCCATGGATTTTCCTGCCCACTGGATGAGAGCTTCCTCCACATCCTGCCTCTTGTTGCCTGGGCTCAATTCCCAAATGAGCGGAAGACCCTCCGGCACCTTGGGCAGCAATTGGCCAAAGTTCACACCGCCTGTCGAAAGCGGTGCTCGGTGATCTCTCATCGGCCACTTCACATCATGGACATGACAGCCAATCAACCGAGGCGCAATTTGATCGAGATAAAGGCCGTGATCCAGCAAGGCCAGATTGGCCTGCCGTTGCACATGTCCGAAATCATGCCAGGAACCGATCCACGGACAATCCTTGTAATGCTCCAAAAGGATTGCCATCTCTCGCTCAGTGGGTACCTGCTCATAGTGGCTGCGAGTTTCGATTCCCAGCCTCACTTTTTCCTCTTCACACACCGGGAGAACTTGATCCAAGGCAGCCCGCACCTGATCCAAAGCTTTGGCCGAGGCCTTCTCACGCTCCATCACGAACTTTAGCTTCAAATCCGAATACTCACGCGAGTATAATTGACCGGCCATCGCCAGCGCTTCCAGTTTCGCAGTATAACCTCGCACTCGTGCCGTGCCGAGATGAATGACCACACGATCTGTGCCAAAGCGGCGCGCCATACGCACCGTCTTCTGCGTGAGCGCTATGGCTCGCTGGCGCTCCCACGCCTTGGCGGAAGTGAATTCATAGGCGTCCGGTGCATCCATCATGATCTCCACCGGAGGTGGGCAAAAATTATGCAAACTGCTGATCTTGATCTCCCCCGACTCTGCCGCCCCTAACAAATCAGGTAACAACGATATCTTCGTGCCGTGGCTCACTTCGATCCACTCAAACCCCAGCTCAATCACCTCCGCCACCAAGGCACGCCCCTCGGTATGACGGTGACTATTCCAGCAAGTCGAGAGCGCAAGGATGTGGGGGGACGCAGGCACGGTGAAGAGAACACACATCCCATGAAGCTCTCTTTGGCAGAGTCAACCTTCAGAATGCCCTTTGTAGCTCCTGCCTCATGTCCACGTCATGAGGCAGGATGTTCTGGGATGAAGTCCTTATGAATGAAAAGACCTTCTCAAAGTCAGCGATAGACTTTTGCTACATAGTCTCGGCTCCCCAGTGATAATACCGTCAGCACTTCGCCTGAATCGTTAATCGCTGCCCCCATGCCGCCGCCACCGCCCCCAGGACCGACAAATTTGTTGTAGATCGAGAGCGTGAGAATGGTGCGAGGCAAGCCGCCAAAAACGACCGTCTGCCCCGGGCCAGCCCGTACCAGTTGAGTGAGTCCACTGCCAATATCCCTTAACAAGGCGACTTTACCGTTGCTGAGGATACACTGTAAAACGACGGCACCAGCATCGCTCACGGACAGGGCTTGAATCGTTCCGACGTTTAGGCCTCCGGTTCCGGCGGCCAAATCACCTTCACGTGCCATCAGTTCGATCCCTCCTGGCTGAGTCCATCGGCAAAGCACTCCGTCAGTCGTGGTTGTGGCCCCACCGAGGACCCCCTGAAAAACAACCGCTCCTGAGGTCGTGATGTAAAAGCCACCAAAGCTCTTCAACGTCAGGCCACCCGTAATTTCCGTTACCCCCTCTCGAGCGACCAGGCTACTGACACCGTCGATGACGGCCACCATGACTTGGTCATTCGCCGTGGTGATGCTCGTTCCAGTCTTCATCAATCCAAGATAGGCGTGATCCTCACTGCTGCATCGCGACACTCCATTCAGCGAGTTCAACACCCCCCCGCTGACTCCGGGCACGGCATCTCCCTTGCGTACAATCATGGAGATTTCTCCGGGCTTGGCGCTGAACAAAGCTTGATTGCACTTACTGTCTGTTTTCTGAGTGCGGATATCTGGATTGTTTTGCAGAATGGCGACAAAAGCACAACCGTCTCCCCCTGCTGCCAGAACATTTGAGATCTGGCCTAACCATGCGGGAGCGCCAACTGCAACACTGACATTTTCACCTTCTTGGACCAGTTTAGTTAAACCACTGCCAGAGTCATACCAAATGCCAGAGTTCTTCGTGGAGGCTACGCCGCTAAGACCGCATGAGAAATAGACGCGTTCCTGGTGGTCAGCCAAGGGCTTCCCGGTGTGGGTAAGAAACACTCCACTCACCGGCGCAGCATCCCCCTCTCGACTGAGGATCTCCGTCGTAGAACTGTCCTCGGGAGAACTCACATAAAGATAGTCATTGGTGGTGGAGGCCCCCAGAATGCTATCGAGCGCAAGGGACCGTCCTCCATCGGTCAGCAATGTCTGAGGGAAAGTAGCCCTTAAGGATTGCCCTGATGCGACAAGCGTGCCTTCCCGTGCAATCACCTTCATGGAGCCACTCGTGTCTGTCATCAACCATTCATCATTAGCAGCCGTAACATCCCCGATGCCAATTTGGCCAGCAGCTTCAAAAAGAATCCTGCCGTCATTGTTGATTAGACCTGGCATGGGACGATACAATTGGCCTCCTCCAGCGACTCCACTGGCCGCGCCAAATGCTTCATCCGAAGCTACCGGGGCATTGGTTTGAAATGTCTGGATGTCTCCGGCCTCATCTCCCGCCGTATTGGAAGCTATCACACGATAGTAGTAGCTGGCATCGGAAAGCAGACCCGAGAGATCTGCGGATATTGCTTGCCCGGAAAATCCTGCCGTCAGATTCTGCACCGCAGTCGTCGTCACCCCCGAAGCCATTGCGGGATCCCGAGAATACTGAACCTGCACGGTAGTCGCTAAGCCATTAGGATTCACAGTCCCGCTCAATGTAACGCTGTAGGCAGTCACCGCAGACGCCCCACCGGTCACCACGGTCGGCGCCGTTGTCCCTGAGCCCTGGATGCTAAAGTTAAAAGGATTTTCGTCCCCATCATCATTGCTGAAACTGAGAGTCGCCGTGCGCAATCCCGCCGCGCTGGGATTGAATGTCACTTGAAAAGTGGTGCTGTTTCCACTGACGACACTGGAGCCGGGCTGTGTGGTTATGGTAAAGTCCCCTGCATTTGTGCCCCCGACAGAGACAGTTCCCACCGTAAGGCCGTCAGGTCCGGTATTCTCAAGGGTAAACGTCCTCACGACTGAACCCGCGACAACGTCCGCTTGACCGAAGTCTGTGTGGTCATTCTCTGTCGGCGAGCTATCTCCGTCGACAATATCGGTTCCATTTCCGCTAACGGCTATCTCAGGTCCCGTGAGAACTGAGATCTCCAAGTCGTCAAAGCTAACTCCATTGCCGCCGAAGAAGATCCGGGTTTCCGGGTCCGAGAATCCATTGTCAGAGCCATCAAATGCCCCCGTAGTGACATCCGCTTGGAACGCTCCGCCCGCATAATCTTCATCCAACTGAAAAACTGCCATTTGCGTATTCGCATTCCAGATCAAGCGCAATCGATGCGTGCCATTACCAAGATTTGCGACGTTGGTTAATCCATCATCCACCACTCCCGTGCTGTCTCCATCCAACCCGCCTCCATGCGCACGAATGTGAAGGCTCGGTGCAGTCGGTTCATAAGAACCCGACGGGTTAGGATCCCCAGAGCCCATCCCAAAGAACACAATCGATTCTCCGGTATGAATCATAGTCACTTCCGCAACGAAGCTCTCGGCCACCAAATTCCCAACGCCTGCTTTGGTCCGAACATACGTGCGCTCGTTTTCTTCGATGCCATCAAACACCACGGCCCCTCCCGAAAAACTCATGGTCGTTCCACTTTGCTCCAAAGTGGTCGGTAGGGTTCCGGAATCAAAGTTTTCAGAAATCGGCAATGCATACGGATTCTGGAGAATCGTCACCTCATCGAAACTACCCGCGCTTCGGGTGATCATCTCAATGGTATCGAATTCGGGCGCCAATCCTGCGTAAGTCGCATCAGCAGTTGGCGGACTCTCGTAATCAAAAGTGCTCAGATTAGGGTTGACCCACATTTCGGTCTTCGCAGCGGAGTAATCGATCCGGGCGACGACCAGATTTAGCGCAGACAGGTTGGCGCTACTGCTCGCTGTCCCATCGCTCAATGTCACCAGCCCACTGTTTAGGATGGACATTTTGGCGGCGTAAGTGCCGCCGTTTCCACCAAAGGCTCCCGTTGGCGAACCGCTTTTCCTCAGACGAAACTGAGGCGTGCCACCGCCACTGCCCGTCTCGAGCTGAGCCAAAAACCTCACATAGACCACCCCACTATTCATCAACGGCACCTGGCGTGTGCATTGGCTAATATTATTACCTCCGCTCGTCCAGGCGGCCCTCCCTCCGGAAGTGCTTAGTCCAGTGTAGCCGAAACCGCTCGTATTGACGACGAGGGAAGATCCAGAGCCATAGCTCCAAGTCCAGTTGTTGGTCCACCCACTTCCGCCGCTCGCTCCATTGAGCGTCCCTGCGGAGTAATTGAAGCTATCGGTCGCAACGGTGGTAAAAGACGACTGCGCGCTGGCGGTGAGAAACCCACCCAAGACCATAAGCCCTGTTACTAACCATCGTAACAGACGAGGTAGGCAGCGTGTATTTCGATAGACCTCACGTGTTGTCAGGTGAGAAAGGAACTCCAATGCGGGAAGATGGATTGTCGATTTCACGACACAATCTAAAATCGAAATAAGTCAATTTGCCATAATTTTCATATTTTTAAACATAAGCTTACAGACTCTCCAGACTTTTATTCAGTATTTTGAAGTGACGTCTATTTATTCAATCAAATAAATCCGCATTAAAATTTATCTTTTATTTCTAGTGTTTTATTTTAATCAGAAACAACACTTCAACGCATACTGGATGGACCAATCAATATTCGCTTCTTCCTTTTCGAGTATAGCCAGTTTACTCATCCCACTGACTCTCGGTAAGGTCCTCTGGGACTGTTGCCGCACCCAGGTCAACGTCCGCGCCAGATCGACACCCGACTTAGCTGCAAAGGTCGCCCAATAAGCTTCCGTCAGACAGGGAATCTCTAAGGGATGACGCGTGATCATCTCCAGATGCAGCCGGATGTCCGGTTGCCCTTTCACCAACCCGGCGATCATCCTCGCCAAATCGAGACTCCCCTGGCCGAGCGGAACCTCGGTCATTTCAAAACCGTCTTCACAAAGATTTACGGCCATATCCTTCAAATGCGCGGTCACAGCATAAGGGGCGAGAGCCTGGACGACCTTCAGAGGTTCTTCCAATAGAGCGAGACTGTTGCCAAAATCCACGCAAGCCCCCATCGCCTCACTGGAGACTGTCGTCAAAGCTTCGAGCAGTTCCTCCACCTCCCAGTCCTTATGATTCTCAATGCCGATCTTCATCTGCAGGCGTTGGGTGAGAGGCTCCGCACGCTGCATGGCTTGTAGTGCTCTGTCCTTCCACCCGAGATAGTCCTCTCTCAGGCGAAACTGCTCATAGCGACGTCCTCCTAAGGCTGAACGCAGGATCCTGATCCCCGCTTCTTTGGCGGTGCGCATCTCCCGCTCAAAGCGGCCTAGATCGGCATCGACCATCGGCAGACGCACGCTCCCCTCCACCTCCATGCCGTAGGATTCGCAGGTCTGACGCACCCGCCGGGCCAGATCCTGTGTCCAGCTATCGATCGGCACCTGCACGCTTCCCACACCCAGCCCCCGCACATGATCCATAAGATCCAGCACGTTCCCGAAAGGAGGCACCTTGAAGCTCGAATACTTACCCAACCAGCGCTGCGTGTAAGACGCCGTCGTCAGTCCCAAACGTGCCCTGCCTAAAGCCGCCGAACCCGACCATGAAGCCGCTGTGCTTAACAGCGAAGCGAGAAAGCTACGGCGGTCCATAAGCCACCGTTTATTGCAAGCTCCATGCCGTCAACCCCACAAACGTTGTTTACACCACGTTGTATGTTAACAGGCCGGACCATTGTCCCCAGCTTTCCCAAGTTCGGAGCCTTGCCTTTAGGCGGAATCAACGGCTCTTCGCCTCAAGCTCACATGCACGACTCCTCCCTTCCGGCTGAAGCCGGGGCTCCAAGCCTGCCTGTTACAGCCATCCTTCTTGATCGAACAGCCTACTCCAACTCTGGCGGCACATTGCCATACGTCCACGGTGCGCCGAAGACAGGTGCCTTGGGAAACTCAGGCGCAGGTGCTGGCGTCATCTCCTTGCTGAGAGCAATCCCCGTCTCCGCCATTTGGCGACCCGCCGTGATCTCCAGATTGCTGTAGGAGGTCAATCGGGTTTCATAACCGCCCCCGTGCGGACCAAAGGCCTCCTCGGTGGGCACATAACCCACGATGCCATTGGCCAGTTCCACCGGAAAGGTAAAGGGAAACGGACTGCCCTTTTTAATATCCAAACCGAACTGCACGAAATACTCCGCCGGATTGCTCACAAAAGCCGCCGGGCCCACCTGAATGACCTGCACTTCGCAATCCACCTTCGGCGTCACTTGGCAGAGGTGATCCAGCATGAGGATTTCTTTGGCAAAGATCCAGCCGGAGGTATCGCCCTTGGGCTTGCCAGCCTCGACGATTTCCAGGCATTTCTTCACCCGCTCAGGCGCAGGCTTACGGCGTGAGATGGCGAGGACTTTTTGGCGATGATCCAGCGGTGCTTCCGTGCCACGGGGACTGGAGAGTAGCACCTTCACCGCCTCCGCACCGACACGACCACCCACGAGTTGCGCCCATTGTTCGGCACCTGGACGGCGGTATTGGCTGAGGTTATCCACCTGCGTCACATCCCCACAGGCCCCCTGCATGAAGACCACGGGCGCACGCGATCCCATCGCGCCCTGAATGGTCTTTTCCAGATAGTAAATCCAGTTAGCCGAGATGCCGCCGGGGTTGGTCGTAGCATGGCAGGAGTAATTCACCATCACACCGAGCAGCTCCCCCTGCATGTCCCAGGCACCGATCACCCCCACCTGCGGATCAATCGGCCCCGCATACTCGATGATGTCTTTATTGCCCGCTCCGGGGTGACTCCAGCTCTGGCCGTTCTTCATGCGCAGACGGCGATTGAAGGCCACCTTATCCTCATGGCCGAAACCCACGCTGATCTGCGCAGGCACCCGCCCCAGCGTGGCCGCCCGCACCCCCGCCACGATCTCATTCGTGACCCGCAGCAGGAAACCCGCATCCGCACATGAGGACTCCTCATAGGCCAGCTTTTTCACCAGATCCGAAGCCGTATCATACTCCCCCGGCAAGACCATGCCCACCGGCCCGGAGGAATGCGAATGAGACGCGCCGATCATCACACACTCGCCGGGGATGCCCAGTTCCTTCTCGATCTGCGCCCGCGCATCCAGCACCACCTGACGCGGCACCACCAGCGTATCCAGACCGATCAAAGCCACCTTCTGCTTACCATCGTCAAAGACCGCCACGCGCACCTTGCAGGCATCGTGAAACTTCAGGTGATAGGCCTTGCCATAGCCCCCCGGCTGCTCCATGCCGATGCCCGGGGTGATGTCTCGCTCCGCAAAACCAGCCTTGATGGAGGAAGTCGGGGCAGCAGTCTGAGCCCACAGGCTGACTGCATAGAAGCTCAGAGCGAGGAGGAGTTTTTTCATGCACGAGAGTCTACTGCGCCACAGGCCCGCCTTTACACCGCTTCCTCACCACATTTTGACTTTTCATGATGTCTGATGGCGATATGGGTTCAGCCATGCCCAGCCTCGTTCATGAAAACAAACTCCGCGCCGCCGGTCATGTCCGGATCGCTGGCATCGATGAAGCAGGGCGCGGCCCCCTGGCGGGTCCAGTCTCCGTCGCAGCGGTCGTGCTGCCTCAGCGCTTCCGACACAAGGTCCTTGATGACTCCAAAAAGCTCACCCACGCCACCCGCGAGCTCTTGTATGAGGAGTTGACCAACGACTCCCGTATCCACTGGCATTGCGAGCTCATCGGCGTCGCCGAGATCGACCGGCTCAATATCCTCCAGGCCACTTGGCTGGGCATGCGTCGCTGCGCCCTCGCCCTCACTCCCAATCCATGCGCCGTGCTGATCGACGGCAAGCCCGTCCGCGACTTCCCCCTGCCCCAAGTCGCTTTGGTCAAAGGCGACAGCCTCAGCTACTCCATCGCCGCCGCCAGCATCATTGCCAAAGTCACCCGCGATCGCCTCATGACCCAGTTGGCCGAAACCTACCCCGGTTACGGATTCGAGGTCCACAAAGGCTACCCCACCCCCGCCCACCAAGCCGCCCTCAAACGCCTCGGCCCCTGCCCCGAGCACCGCCGCAGCTTCGCCCCCGTGGCCCAGATGGAGCTGAGTCTTTGGGGGTAAGGGTCACTGCGCACTCCACAGAAGTGTTTCGAATCAACTCAAGGCATGCGCGATAAACGGTCCATTCAGAGAGAAATCGAAGCGCTAGGTCTTCCGCCGATTGTATCGCAGATATTCCAGGGCACTACATCACGTCCAGAGCTCTCCTATCGATGCGAAAATCCACACAAATCATTGGCCGATGGATCGGGATTTCCGAAACACTTTCTTCCCCTGTGGGAGTGCGGGACCTCTGTTACAGCCTTCGATCTTGCCGACCGAATGTTCTGCAAGATTGATCTCGAATCTCCCGGCGCCCCCCACTTCCGAGTCAAGGGCTTCGACGGTGTAGTCGCAGATGTCTTGATCGACCTCTGGGAAGATGAAGTTGGAGATGATGTCCTCTCAGATCTTGCTGCTCAATTTGGCTTCTCCCGATTGCCGAGCCTTTTATCAGCACTTGAGAGGGGTTCCACGAGCGACTACGAGACATGGCGCGATGCCCTGAGAACAAACAGCAGCGAACAAGGCGGCACTGGGCCTTGAAAGGTAAGCGTTAAGACGCGCTCTCGCCATTGGGCTCATCTCCCTTGTCTCGACTCGCCCAATCGCCCGACCGGAGCGCGAGTATGCTGAGCGTAGCGAACGCGACGAGCCACTTATCCCGCCTCCGATCCCGCGCGGCCAAGGCCCCTGCGACATCCACGACCACCCAGCCTTTCTCGGTTTTCTCATTCCCAGGAAAGTTAGGCGAGTAGGCTCCGCCATACTCGCGCTCCAGTCCCTCGGCCTGCCGCGCCCTTCGACAGAGGCATAGCTCTTCACTCCGGGACATCATCGGGAATAGGGTTGCACATCCACGCGATTCACTGCTAAAAACGATACTCATGGAGCATCAAAGTCTCCTGAACACGTTCGACCAAGAATCGAAGTCCCACCCCCATGCCTGAAGAACCCTCCCCATGGACTGACGTTGCAGGCAAGGCCTTTGATGATGCCAAGCGGCTATTCAAGGACGGCCACTATTCTGAGGCGTTGGAGCGCCACGAGTGGTTTCACGAACACGCTTTGGAGTTCAAGTCGAGTTATTACGGCGTTCGGCTTTCTTATGCCTTGAGACATTGGAAGGAGCTTGCCGATGTTTACCCACCTGCGATGGACTCGTTGATCTCGATCCGAGACCGAGACACTCAGCGATTGCTCGATGGCAACGGCTCACCTCAGCTCCTCCACGATGTTGATTCCATGAACGACGCCCTTGAGCAGACTGACGCCACACTCGCCTTGTTCCGTAGGCTGGAAACAGCACATCCGGAGCTAGCTCGACAGTCCTTCGCCTATATCGATCGTCTTTGCTTACGCTCTGATCCTGCTCTGTTCCGCCGTCATTGCAGCGATCCGGTGAGCTTCTACCGTCAACAGAGAGAGAGCTATTTCAGATCGACGATCTTTCTACGAGAGCGAGGATGCTCAGACAACAGTGAACAGGATGAGGCCAGACTCGAACTACGGGAGCTAGCCGCACAGATCATCAAGGCATTCTCAGAAGACTCAGATATTGCATCGAAAGTATCTCGACTCGAGTCCACCACAGACGATGAACTTACCAGACGCCTCGAATAAAGACCTATCCAGAAACAAGATCGAACAAAACGCTTAGCCCTACGTTCACACTAACCATCCAATTCTATGGGACTCGATTCAGTTGAAATCGTGATGAGCTGGGAGGCGGCTCTCGGTGTCACCATCACCGATGCCGAGGCGACGGTGATCCGCACGCCGCGCATGGCCATCGACCTCCTCGCGGCCAAGCTCGGTGCGATTGACGATGCCCGTAGTGCTTGTCTCACCCATCGTGCATTCAATCGCGTGCGCCACGGGTTGGTTTCTGGAGCAGGAGTCCACCGCGCCGCCATCTCTCCCGAGGCCAAGATTCGCGATCTTCTCCCGCGTCCTCAACGCCGAGCCCGTTGGCAAGCCGTGCAAGCCGCCTCAGGCTTACCCACACTGCCGCGGCTCGACTGGGGCTTTGGCTTCCTCTTCGCGCCAACGACAGTCGCCGATCTCGCTCGCTCCGTGGTGAGCACCTCTCCTCAAGCCCTGAAATCCCCGCACGAACCGTGGACCCGTCACGAGATTCGCACCGTCGTCCGAACGGTGGTCACCGAGGTTTGCGGTGCCAAGGACTTCTCCGACGATGACGACTTCGTCCATGACATTGGTCTTGATTGAACCGGCGCGTCCTTGACAGCAAACAAGTGGCTAATCCGCACCATTCAGCGCTCGACAGGACAAAACACGCTGTTTGAATCCGCGTATCAGGGCCAGAGCACACGCATTGAGCGTGTAAGAATCGCTTTCCATCATGAAGGAGGGCCGTATCCTTATCAATTCACTTGCTGATGTTTGAAGCTGCAGACAACCACATGCACGCCAAGAGGTTTCAGGATGCGCTCGCCGCATATCAGACCTTATGGACGCAATTGCAGGAAGAGCTTGGCGAAGCACAACAAGTTTGGCTGCTTCTTTCCATCGCGAATGCGGCTGTTCGCAGCGGCGATTATGAAGAAGCCTTGAGAGCGCTTGAGGCATTGCCCGAGCACTACGCAGACTCAGGGATCGTCGTTGGCAATCCGCTCTTTCACTTATTGGTAGGCTTGAGCCTTCACGGCCTAAACGAAAATCCCGGAGGGCAAATCGATAACTTTGCTCGGGCACTTATTTGTGGCGGGCCGGAGATTTTCTCCGGTGAGGATTCATCTCATTTGACACGAACGAAAGAGATCCTTCGCCCCCCTGCCGAGCTAGGAACATGGACAGGATATCAAGGATGTTGCAGAGATCTATTGAATCAATCGACGGGATATCTCCGCGATCTTTTAACAAAGAAGTTTGGATCGCCACCACCGTATGCTGAACCACATTAATCACGCAAGATGCTGGTCAGGATCATAACAAAAGATTCCCAACAAGCCTAACGCCCCTGCTCAGGAGGTTGCCACGGAGTCGCACCACCGCGTTGAATATGACGACGCAGAGCCGTGCTCAGCTCATTAAAGATCTTGGGGGCTTTGGCTCGGACGTTGTTCTTCTCCTGCGGATCGTTCTTCAGGTTGTAAAGCTCCAAGGGACTATAGGGGTCGTTCTGCAAAAGCTTCCACTCGCCGCGAATGATCGCCTCATAGCTGCGTCCGCCATAAGCGGGACCGCCTTCACGACGCACGAAATAAAGCTCACGCCCCTCAGGCATGGCCTCGCCTTTCAAAAGGGGAACTAGACTGACGGCATCCAGCACCGCACTCGGCTGACCTCCGGCCAACTCCACAAAGGTCGAGAAGAGATCGAAGTTCTGTCCGGAGTAATCGCTCTTCGAACCGGCCTGAATATGACCGGGCCAGCGCATGATAAAGGGCACCCGAAATCCGCCATCATAGTGACTGGTCTTGCCATCTCGCCACGGATCGTTGTTCTGCGCATGGGGCAAAGAACCGCCGTTGTCGGAGGAATACACCACCACCGTGTCCTCGGCCAAGCCCACCTCATCCAGAGTCGCCAACACCTGACCGATACGATCATCCAGATGCTCCACTAAAGCCACGTTCAGCGCACGCTTTTCATCCAACTGAGGCGAACGCTTCTTCACTTTTTCCAGCCATTCTGCGGGTGGCTCGATGGGGAAATGCGGCGCGTTGTAGGCGAGATAGAGAAAGAAGGGCTTGTCCTTCTGTGCAGCACGCTCTTTGAGGTAATCTTCAGCCCACTCCGTGAAGATATCCGTGGCATGGCCCTGAGGGTCCACCACCTCGGCATTGCGACGCATGTAGTTATTCCCATGGCGCAGGTGCGTGGTGTAACTGTCCATCATGTCGCCCAAGAAACCGTGGAAGAAATCAAAGCCACGCTCATTCGGTGTATTGGGCGACTCCAAACCGAGGTGCCATTTTCCGACGATGGCGGTGTGATAGCCAGACTTCTTCAAGGCGTCTGCCAGAGTCGGCACTTGGGGAGAGAAGTAGCCCCAGGAATCCTCCGGCCTTGTGCGAATGACACCCGGAACCCCCACACGATCTGGATAGCGTCCCGTCAGCAAAGCTGCCCGTGACGGGGAACACACGGTGCAGTTGGCCCGCATGTTCGTGAAGAGCATACCCTGCTGAGCCAGGCGATCAATGTTCGGCGTCTGCACGTCCGACGGATGGTAGGTCGAGACATCGCCATAACCATGATCGTCCGCATAGATGATGATGAAGTTAGGTTGCTTGGCCTCAGCCCCCAAACAGGGCCAAAGCAAGAGCGAGAAGATCAATCCAATCCGTTTCATAAAAAGCCCCTTCAAACCTCACTCGCCGCACTTAATCCAACAGCGTGAGCGTGACGCGACGCACATCCATGACGTTGGCACCGGGGATTTCGAGAGCCTTCAGAATCAGTTCCCCCTGCCCGGCTTCCAAGTTCATTTCACCGAGTTTTAAAGTGTGAAACTCCTTCATCTGCGATTCACCATCTGGGCGTGGCAAGGTGTCTTGATTCGTATAGAGCGGTGGGTCCCAGCCTGGGCCCACCTTGCCCGTCAGGCGACTGTCTTTGAAGCTGAGCTCCACCGTAGATCCTGCATCGGCCAGTGGGCAAGTGTAGTCCACGGTCACCTCATAGCGTCCCGTGGTATGAACGTCCAGAAGCCAGGCCATGGAGTCCTCTTTCGCCGTCCAATTCACGAAATAGGAGCAGTTAGGCGCGCCGCTGCTGCGCTTCACGCCGCCGCGTGGTTCACCATCCCGAGCAGGCAGCATGGTGATGGGGAACTCTTTGTAACCCACCGTGACAGGACGTGGGTCCACCGCATTGCCAGGACCCTTAGCTTTCTTTTTGCCCTTGCCGGGTTCCAGATCCTTGGCGCTCATACCCAGCACTTCCATCTTCCAGGATTTGACGGCTTGGTTCAGTTCCTGGGCCAGCTTCGGCTCCTTTTCATTCACCGGTGTGGTTTGCCCCGGATCCTCCACCATGTCATACAGCTGCCCTGCATTATCGAGGCGATAGCGCTGCGTGCGCACACTCACGTTGCTGGCCCAGGTGGAGAAAATCATGCGCTCCGGCCAGTCGGTCTTTTGCTGCATCAGCAGAGGGGTCAGATCCCGCCCATCCAGAGGCTTCCCGCCCACACGAGGGACGCCTGCCAAAGAGGTCAAGGTGGGCAGCAGATCGATCGCCCCGCTGATCTCCTTTACCATCTGGCCTTTCGGCAGCTTGGCAGGCCAGGAAATGTAGAACGTGGAACGTACACCGCCTTCATCGGTCATTCCCTTTTTCCCTTTCATGCCGCCCGTCCAGCGATGACTGTTCGGGCCGTTGTCAGAAAAGTAGAGCACGATGGTGTTATCGGTTAGGCCATACGCTTTCAGGCGGTTGAGCACGCGGCCCACATTCCAGTCCTGATTCTCGATCATCGCCATCACACAACGTGTTTCATCACCCACTTCCTTATCCGCTTCGGTAGCCTTGAGGGTGATCGGCTTATCCTTATTCTCATTCCAGTTTTTCTCTGGAGCCGCCCAGGGCGAGTGCGGGGTGGTGAAAGGGATGTAGCAGAGGAAGGGCTTCTCTTTATTCCGATCAATGAAGTTCAAGGCCTTGTCCGTGCAGACATCCACAATGAAGCCCTTCGTCCGCACCATCTTGCCGTTCTCCTCCAAGGGGGCATCAAAATACTCACCCCAGTGGCCTGCGGTATGCCCGAAGTATTCATCAAACCCACGGGCCATGGGATGATACGGCCACTGGCTGCCATTGTGCCATTTACCAAAGGCTCCGGTGGCATAACCAGAAGCTTTGAACGCATCGGCCACGGTTTTTTCATCCAGGTTCAGACGCTCCTGGCCGGTCGAAACCCCACGCACCCCACCCCGTGGATGATAACGTCCTGTGAGGAATTCCGCGCGAGTCGGCGAGCACACGGGGCAGACATAAAAGCGATCCAAAGTCACGCCGCCCTGAGCAATCGAATCGATGTTCGGAGTCGAAACCATCGTGTTGCCATTTTGGCTGTAGTCCCCCCAGCCCGCATCATCAGCGAGGAAGATCACCAGATTCGGCTTCGTCTCGGCCTGAAGGGCCAAGGAGAACAAGCCCGAGAATAAAAGGGTCAGAAACAGTTTCATGAGGTCGGCAGACCATCGGGAACGGAGTCGGCCGAGTGATCCTTCAATCAAAAGCATCGTCAGTTCATCTAGAGACCCCGGAAAATACAGATACCCGGATGCCGTCTACCGAGATAAACCTTGCGCGCCGCGCCTCAGGACTGGTTACATACGCTTACCGCCATGCCATTCAGCATCCCTCAGCGTTCCTCCCTCGTCTCCGAGACCATCCGAGCCTTGCGAGAGGCGATTGCGGCAGGGCGCTGGCAGGATGAGCTGCCTGGAGAACGGCGGCTCTGTGAAGAGTGGCACATCAGCCGCCCCACCCTACGCGCGGCCCTCAATGCTCTGGCTGCAGAAGGTGTCGTGGCCATCTCACAGGGCAAACCGACCCGGGTTTGCACGCCTGCGGAGGCCGGTCCGCAGAATAAAAGCACTGCACAGTCCCTCACCGTAGGCCTGCTCAGCCCAGAACCTCTGCACGCCATGCCGCCCTTTGCCTTACTGTGGGTGGATGAGCTACGCAGCCAGCTCGCCAGTGAAGGACATTTACTGCAAGTGCATGTAGGCCGGGCGTGGTCGGGCGGGAAAAATCCGGCTCGAGCGCTGCAAACACTGACGACCACTGTTCCAGCCACTGCTTGGGTGCTCTATCGCAGCACCGAGGCCATGCAGCAGTGGTTTGAGCAGAGACAGATCCCGTGTGTCGTCGTCGGCTCCGTTTTCCCGAGTCTGAATCTTCCCTCCGTGGACCGTGACTACCGGGCGGTGTGCCGCCACGCCGTGGGTCTGATGGCCGCCCGGGGCCACCAACGCGTGTGTATGCTGATCCAGGAGCCCCACTATGCCGGCGATTTGGCGAGCGAAGCGGGCTTTGAAGAAGGTCTGCGCAGTGCCGCATCACGTGGTGTGAGCGGTTATATCCAGCGACATGATGGCAGCCGGGAGGGACTTATGAAAACTCTGGAACGCCTGCTCAACTCTCGCCAGCGCCCGCAAGCACTGCTGGTTGCGCGCTCATCCTGCATCCTGACGGTCTGCACCGCTCTACTTCAGCGTGGCTTGAGGATTCCTCAAGACATGGCCCTTGTCTGCCGGGATGAAGACTCCTTTCTCGACGAGACCTCACCGCAAATCGCACGCTACAGTGTGAGCGCCAGCCTCTTTGCCAAACGCATCTTCCGCCTCGTCCGCCAACCCGGGACGAAGGGGGACTCCAAAGTGATGCCGGAGTTCATCAAACGAGAATCATTGTGAAAAACTCTGAGCCACCGTTTGACAGCGGGACACATGCATATACAGTCGCCCCCCTTTCCCTGGGAGGATCGACTTTATGGCAACCGTTCAAGTAATACTGAAAGAGAAAATCAAAAACCTCGGCGCCGAGGCGGACGTCGTGCAAGTGAAGCGCGGCTTTGCGCGCAATTTCCTCGTCCCACAGGGCAAGGCTTATGAGGCTACCGCAGGCAACCTCCGCAACCTGAACCACCTGAAAGCCGTGCGCGCTGAGCGTGAAGCTAAGGAACTGCAGGAAGCTGAGAAGACCGCTTCTAAACTGAAGAAGCTGAAGCTGAAACTGACCCTTCAGACTGGTCAGGGCGGCAAGGCTTTCGGCTCCATCACGACCATGGACATCGCTAAGGCTGTCGCCGAAAGCGCTGCGAAGGTTGAACTGGATCGTCACCTCATCCAACTCGAGAAGCCAATCAAGAGCACTGGCACTTTCGAAGTTCCGGTGAAGCTGCACAGCGATGTGAATTGCTTCCTGAAAGTGACCGTCGTCGCTGAGTCTGACGCCGAAGCAGCAGATGCTTCTGAAGAAGGCGCTGAGGCGTAATTCTTTTAACTTTTAAATCCCCCACCCAAACCGCATCACCTTCGGGCGATGCGGTTTTTTATTGCGCCGCACCGCGCTTTCCTTTCCTTTGTGAGACACAAAGATGCCTTCGGGGCTTGATCAACCCCGAAGGTATCTCAGATAAACTAAACGCTAGGCAGCCAGGCGCACATCCATGCCCATACAGTCTGCACAGACTTCGCCTGTCAGAATGAGAGATGGGGGTCTCACCTCACCACAATGGGTGCACTGTTTAAAGAACCTGCGATCCTTTAAGGCCGCATAACGAGCGATTTCTACATTCTCGGGCAAGGCGCGGACCGGTAGCATTCGGCCAACGCCTTTCCAGGTAATCTCCGGAGAGTTCGATTGAGGGTTTTTGATAACCATCGCCTGAATCCAGAGACCTAAAGAGGTCTTCAAGACACGGGTGTACTTTTCCACAATTTGCGCTTCTGTCATAGTCGGGGGGGTATGAACTCTGAGCACCAAGAATCGTGCCAAATCAACGACTCAAGGTGACTTTCCCCACAAACAAGTGGCTAAAAGGCATTCAAGTAAGGAATCTTGTCAGTTTCGTTGCTAATCCGTCTGCAACAAAACGCCTTCAGTGCGGTAGCGGTCCGCTTGATTCGTCGGTTGGCAGAGGCCTGCGCTAAGCTTGCTCCGTGGTTTGGAAGTCGGGATAGGCATTGGCGGCATGTTCAGAGAAGTCCAGACCATCAATCTGCTCTGTTTCAGAAGCACGCAGTCCGACGAGCATATCCACCACTTTAAAAATGATGAAGCACAGGATGAATGCGGTGCCGCTGATGGCCAACGTGCCGAGAGCCTGCACACCGAATTTGTGCGCGTCAAAACCCGCTTCATCAAAGAGAGCCACACTCAGGGTCCCCCACCAGCCATTGACCAAATGCACCGGTACAGCGCCGACAGCATCGTCGATGCAGAGCCTCTCTAAACCAATTGTCGCCACCGTGGTCAGCAAACCTGCGATGATCCCCACGATGAAGGCTGAACCTGGAGTGATATTGGCGCAACAGGCGGTGATCCCCACCAAGCCGCCCAAGGCACCATTGAGAGTGATGCCCACATCAGGCCGCCCCTGCACAAACCACATGGAAATCATCGCTGCCAAGGCGCCCGCAGCAGGAGCCACCGTAGTGTTCACCACGATACGGCCAATGTTGGCATTAGCGAATAAAGTGGAGCCGCCATTGAAGCCAAACCACCCGAACCAGAGGATGAAGACTCCCAGAGCTGCCAAAGGAATGTTATGCCCAGCAATCAACCGTGGTGAACCATCCTTACCGAAGCGACCGTGACGTGCGCCAACGACAATGATGCCAGCTAGGGCACAGGCACCACCGCAGGCATGAACGACACTAGAACCTGCAAAGTCCACAAACCCCAAGGCCTCAAGCCAACCCTTCTCACCGCCCGCGCCAAATCCACCGGCGAAGCTCCCCCACGCCCAATGTCCTGTGAGAGGATAAATGATACCTGAGAGGAAACCTGCATAAACCAGATAACCCACGAATTTGGTTCGCTCGGCCATGGCACCCGAGACGATCGTGCATGCCGTCCCTGCAAACACCACCTGAAAGAACCAAAAGCTCCAGAGCTTGTCATCCGCACCGTGACCGGAAAGCCAAAAACTATCCGTGCCGATCCACCCGCCAGCCGAGGTGCCAAACATCAGACCAAACCCAAGGAATAAGAACACCACCGTCGAAATGCTGAAGTCCAAAAAGTTCTTCATGATGATGTTGATGCTGTTTTTTGCCCGTGAGAAACCCAGCTCCACCATGGCAAAGCCAGCCTGCATCATGAAAACCAGAGCCGCACTGAGCACCACCCAGACATAGTTGATGTTCAGTTGCAGGGCCTCGATTTCAGCTTTCGCTACCCCCTCATCATCCGCAGGAGCAGCCGCAGGTGCTGCTGGCTCGGCTCCCACCTTGGCCGCCACTTGATTGAGAGTGCTCTGACTGGCATCCAGCTTTTCGATGATCGTATCGAGTTTGGTTTCGAGTGCTTGCTGGCCCTGAATTGGGCTCGTAAAACTGACCAAGGTAGATACTGCGAGAACTGCCGGGAGAAGAATGCGTCGAATCATTGAAGGGGAAAATCGGGATTAAAGATCGTCAAGATGGGAGTCCAGCTCCGTCAGCAGCTGACGGCGCTTTGAAACATTGGGGATGTGCTCAATCACACTCACAGCCAATTTGCGGACCTGGAGAGGGTTCAGGCGGTAAGGGTCGGCGATTCCGCCGTCTTGGAGGGTCCGGTCAATCAAATTGGCCACCTGAGCACGCCCCATGACTTTCCCCAGAATGCCTTCGATGACCTTGCGCACCTGCCCCCAGTTATTGACGACCACTTCTGCTTTATCCGTCATCTCCTGGAGTCGCCGTGGGCTCGTGACGACCAGTTCTTCGATGCCATCTTCATTGCGCGGCGTAGAGGCCCCTGGCTCTATCGAAAGCCCCGCCAGGAGTGAAGCATGATCATTCAGCAGCACCGTCGCGGCGCTAGCCGCCAGGTCTGCATCCGCACGCCCGGTCAGGAGGAAAACCAATACGGTTTCATCCAAAACCATGACCAGCAGGACGCCAGCATCAAACTCCAGATAGATCTGCCGGATCTTGCGTCGCACTTGGCGATAGCCATCCAGCATTTGCCCCAGTGTGTCGGTAAGATCAAGCGCACGGCCTTCTGAAAAGGGCATCTGCCGGTGAACGGTATTTCGCCCTTTAAAAAGCATGACCCCGGCCACGCCATCCAGACGCTGAAGGGCCGCGACGGCCGCAATGAGAGAATTCAGAGTCATGAGATGTTAACTGCGAGCCAATGAATCTTTCACCTGCTTCAAAGAGCGCCGATTGCTACTCACCGCCCCATGCCAGCCTGCAGCAGAGGCCTGAAAAGCGGTCTGCCCTTCTCGGTCCTCGACAATGCCGAGTTGCAACTGATGCATCCCCAGAATGTCAGCCAAGCGCTGGCTGTAATAGGTCACATACTTGACCTCACTGGAGAAGCGTTGGGTTGACTCCGCATCCCCTCCTGAGACGACCTCACGCCCCTGCACAGTCTCGATTTTGATCAGTCCGGGATCGGGTTCCATGCGGATCACATTGGTGGGTTGCTGCCCCTGCACGGGTCGGCTGGCTGAGATGGGAATGATTCTGGTTGGTTCCACGCTCGGCTAGTCAGCAGACGGCGTGCCATATTTAGGTATTCTGAAAGAGTTTCCGTGCTCCATCTGCCGATTTACGGACAAGGCACTTCTCTTTGTCCTATAAATTTGAGAAACATCCTTTTGACGTTCTCTTCGTTCGACATCCGCCCATCCCGTGCTCTATCTCAAAAGTCTCTTTCACAGCTTCCCAAGTTATGTCCTCCATCTTCGAACTTTTTTCCCTGCAAAATCAAACAGCCGTCGTCATCGGAGGCACTGGAGAATTGTGTGGTGCGATTGCGGAAGGCTATGCTTCCGCAGGGGCTGAAGTCGTCTTGGTCGGTCGCGATGCCTCGAAGGCTGAAAAGCGCCTCGAAGCCATCCACGCCGCAGGTGGTCAAGGTTACTTCGTCAGCGCTGATGCCTCCCGCAAATCCGACCTTCAACTGCTTCTGGATCAGGTGCTTGAGCGTTCCGGCGGCTGCCAAATTTTGGTCAACGGTGCTGGTGTGAATTCCGCCACTCCCTTCCTGGACATCTCCGAGGAAGAATTTGACCGGA
This sequence comes from Prosthecobacter debontii, assembly GCF_900167535.1. Lineage (NCBI taxonomy): Bacteria > Pseudomonadati > Verrucomicrobiota > Verrucomicrobiia > Verrucomicrobiales > Verrucomicrobiaceae > Prosthecobacter > Prosthecobacter debontii. The sequence goes on along the minus strand of NZ_FUYE01000015.1, from coordinate 58,033 downwards.
TCATGAACATCAACACCAAGGGGGTGTTCCTGGCCTGCCAAGTCTTTGGCAAATACTTCGTCGAACAGAAAGTTTCCGCCTCGATCATCAACCTCGGCTCCATGTCTGGCCTCCTGCCCCTGAGCCGTGTCTTCACCTACAGCATGTCGAAAGGTGCCGTGCACAATCTCAGCAAGAACCTGGCTCGTGAGTGGGCACCGCTGGGTATCCGTGTCAATACACTGGTCCCTGGCTTCTTCCCTGCTGAGCAAAATAAGAAGGTTCTGACGCCGGATCGTGTGGCCAAGATCATGGGCCATACCCCGATGAATCGCTTCGGCACCGCCAATGAGTTGGTGGGCGCAGCCCTCCTTCTGGCTGCCAACGGCGCAGGCAGCTTCATCACCGGTCACGAGATGGTCGTGGATGGCGGTTACAGCTCCATGACGATTTAACTGCGTTGGTGGCAAGATTGTTGTTGTGAAAAAAAGGTCGGCCTGATAAAACCGCGCCCTCGTGATTTTTTCGGTTCGTTTTTCCTGCATTTTCAGCCTCATCTGCGCCAGCATTTACGCGCAAGATAGCCTGCTGCCCCTCCCTGAAGGTGGGGCAGATTTTTCAGGTCTGAACGCTGCCCCAGCGCAGCCAGAAATTCGGTTCCTAAAACCGAGCAAGTCGATCAAACCACCGACCGCAGGCCCAGGCCTGGCCGCTGCAACGGCTCAGCCCCAGATCAATGCTCCAACGGTAGCTCGCCTCCGCAAACTCATCCTCATGCCCGGTGGCATGTCGCCTGAGATGATGCGTGAGCAGATCATCGCCAGTGGCCGCAACCGCACTCCGGTCACGATTGTGGGCATGGACGCCCCTGCCCCTATTCTGACGAACCTCGCCAACTTCTTCGGCAGTGATGTCAATGCGGACACCCAGAAACAACTGCTCGATACCGTGAGCCAGGGCCTCGGTGATAAAACGGCTAAGACTCGCCGCCGCGTGGAAGTGGTCGGCTGGCTCCCCAGCGAAGGGGTTATGGCCGTGGCTGTTTATCCTGAGAGTTGAGCTTCCAAGCTTGCTCCTCTTCATCCTTGCCCATCGAGAGGTTTTCCACCTCCAGATGAGCGTCTCTGAGTTTCATAGCCCTTTACTGTCCTGATGCGGAGCGGATGAACTTCGCCAAGTCTTCCTTCTGCTTTTTCAGATCAGGCAGATTCAGATACATCATGTGACCTGCCGTGTAGTCATCCTCGGTCACGTTTTTCAGCAACTCAGGATGCACTCCCAAATGCGAAAAGGTATAACGAGAAGCATAATAAGGCGTCGCCATGTCAAAGTAGCCATTGGAGACATGCACTTTTAAGAATGGGTTCGCCGTCATGCTCTCCGCCAGAATACCCGAGACATTGGCAAACTGATTCTCGGCGTTCCAATTCCATTTCCCCACGCTGGCTAGAATGTTGTAGGCGCGATCCTCTTCGAACTCGAGGTCATTCCTCACGTAATGGTTGAAGGTCGAGGCGAAGGCACTGAAAACCGCATCCGCGCTGGGATCGCGCTCTGCATCGTTACTCAGCGGATCACGCATGAAGCTCGTGTAGCGGCTGTCAAAACGACCCACGACCAGACGCTGATCTCTCAGCAACTCGGCATTGAATCGGCTGAGGGAAACACGCAGATCTGACGCCGCCACAAAAGCCTCACTCAGTCCCGTCAACCGCGCCATCTGCGTCACTACCTTGGCACGAGTGGCCTGAGGCAGACCGCTGCCCATTAGCAGTGCTTGATTGTAGTCACCACTCGCAAAGGCTTCCGCCTCCTTGAGGACCTCTTGAAGGGGCTTGGCCTGAAGATCCTTGGGCAGCTTTTGGTGATACCACGCTGTCGCCGTATAGCTCGGAAGATACAGGACATAAGGCAAATCGTTTCCTTCATCTCCCCAGATGGTTTGAAAGTTCAGCACCGTGGACACCAGCATGATGCCATTCAGATTCATCCGATGCGCGCGCAGCAGTTCTCCGCTCAAAGCAGCCGCGCGTGTCGTGCCGTAGCTCTCTCCGATCAAAAACTTCGGTGAAGGCCAACGCGAGTGTTTCGTGATGTAGAGCCGGATGAACTCGCCAACACTGCGAGCATCTTCAGTCACGCCAAAGAAGTTCTTCGCCTCATCAGGCTTGCTCGCACGACTGTAGCCCGTGCCTACCGGGTCAATGAAAACCAAGTCCGTTTCATCCAGTAATGACGACTCATTTTCCACCAAGGTGTAGGGTGGTGGCACGGCGAAACCATCGTCCCTCAGTTTCACGCGTTTGGGGCCGAGCAGCCCCATATGCATCCACACGGAGGAGGAACCCGGCCCGCCATTGAAGGAAAACGTCAGCGGTCGCTTCGCCACGTCCTCCACGCCTTTGCGGGTGTAGGCGATGTAGAAGATATCTGCCGTGGTTTTATCCTCAGCATTCTTCAGGCTTAGCATGCCGGCTGTCGCGGTGTAGTCCACCTTCACGCCATTGAGCATGATGCTATGCTCCGTCACCACCTTCCGTTCTTCTTTAGGCTCCTCCTTCTCCGGCTTCCCGTCCTTCTTGGAGGCTTCTTCCTTTTTTGCAGGTTCCGCCGCAGGCATCTTCTCAGCCTCTGGGGCAGGCGCTTGCGCCCAGCCCGTATAAGGCAAAGCCACGACGAGAAAAACAATCCGCAGGTGGTTGGTCAGCGAGAACATAGGTGCATCATAAACGCATTCGGAAGGCCGCACTTTGGAAACCTTTAAATCTTGTAAAAAAGAACTGGCAAAGTTTTCATCCCGCGCTTAACTGCCCGTCCCACACACCGCGCGGTTAGCTCAGCGGTAGAGCACTGCCTTCACACGGCAGGGGTCGCAGGTTCGAACCCTGCACCGCGCACCATCTCTCTTTCACGACAAAGAGTTCAAAGTCTGGCCTCAACCAGACAAAGTTCGAAACCACCTCCCCGAGCTTACGTTTTCCCATTTGGAGGCAAAATCCTGCGTTTTCGATACTCAAACCTTGAGAACCCAGGTCTTAGCCCCGCCCACAATCTAATGCACTGCGACACAAAAAGTGCGCAAGCAGCTCACGAGTTGTTCTTTGGAATCGGCATGATTCATTTCAGCCACACCAAGAGTGACTAACCAAAAGAAACGCAAGATCGATTCGCTTTCATTTTGATTCCGCTTTCGTCTCAGCGATGGTCGCAAAAAGACGTGAATAGCAGAGCAGCCGATCCTTCTCCAAGCAATCCAGCAGGTGCTCCGTGAGAACGGCCATGAATGCGGCGACTTCACCTGTTGCTAAAGTATCTCCCGCGCCGACGACCTCCAGATCGAAAGCCGCTGGCCGACGCTTTTTCACCCAGTCATAAGCCGGGCGGAGAAGAGCGTCGTGATACCCCATGGTCAGGAAAGCCTCTTGGCTGTGCATGGCAACGATCAATAAATTCAACTGGGTGCTGATTCGCTGCCATTCCCCGATTCTCCGCCACGTGGCTTGCAATTGACTTGGGGACATCGCATCGAGCGTCTGCCCGAGTTCTTGAAGCGTCTGTTGTTTCACCTCGTCCTCGATTTTCTGCCACCGATCCTTCTCAAAACCGACCCACTGCTCGTGATCGGGTATGTGCTGACGCACCGTCTCGCGTGTCTCAGGTAGCCAATAGAGAGGCACGAACAGAGCATCCCCTTGAACCTCATAATAAGTCTTCAGCCTTTCAATTTGTGGTTTCGCCTGAAGGCTAACCATCGAACTCAACAGCAGCAGAAGCGCAGTCGTCAGCTTTTTCATACGAGGACAGACTATCGCTCAAATGAGGAGGTGAACTCAAGCAGGCATTGCTCCCGGCAGGCACAAAAACGTGAGGCGTTCTGATCGGATACCTCCCTCCATGCCGCTGAAATATCAGCCATCCGACGGCCTCACTAAATCGGCACCCGCAGGTTGCCAGAGTTCGATACCGTTACCTTCGGGATCATGCAGATGAGCAAAACGACCATTGGGATACTCGGTGGATTCGACTTCCACGGTAATGCCTGCAGCTTGGAGCTGAGCCACCATCGCATCCAGATCCCGCACCCGGAAATTGATCCGCCAAGAGCGCCCTACCCCACCCACCTGAGCATCGTCGGATTCAGCGGCAAACACAGTTGGCCCTGCATCCTGCCACCATGAGCCATCGGCATACTCCTTCCCCACCTTCCGCACGCCTAAATGCTGCTCATACCAGTCATCCAGCGCACTTGCGCTGGAACTCAAAAAGAAGAAGCCGCCGATTCCTGTTACTTTTTCCATGGATTTTGGAAGTTTATTATTCGTTAGACCGCTCACAGCACGCTCAGATATTGGGGATCAACCCCCACTCGGAAGCAACCCGAGTGTTGGAAAAAACCTCGCGTGCTTCCTGGATCATCTCCAGCCACTCATCTGGGCGATAACGATCGGACAAATGAAACAACACCAGCATTTCCGCTCCAGCACGTTGAGCGAGCGTAGCAGCCTGCACACTGGTCATGTGATAGTTCTTCTGGGCCAACTCTTCATCACAATGGCGATACTGAGATTCACAGACGATCACACGGCAGCCAAGCAGGGCGGGTTCGAGGTGCTTCATGGCAGTCTCATCCATGAGGAAATCCGTGAGATAAGCAATCGAGTCACCGGGGGTTTCAGTGAGCAGGCTTTTTCGAAGGTCGGCCACTGAATACGTCACGCCCTCAATGTCGAGCGTGCTTTCGTCATCGACTGAGTCCTTCAATTGCTTGAGCCAGGGGCCCGGCCGTAACCCGAGCGATCCGAGGCGTGAAGCATCAATGTTCCAACGAGCTTTCTCACGCACTAGATACGCCATACTCGGAGTGCGATGATTCATGGTGAAGGCTTCAACGGTGTAGCCAACTCCCTGCGGCAACCTCGCTTCACTCACTTCATGAGCCGAGGCAAAGGATTCCCTCAATTCGTATCTCCCTGTAGAGATTCGGCCTTCCTCTGGATAGAGATCGGAGACGCGCCAAGAACCTGCCATTTGCTCGTGCAGATTCCACAGGAACCCGCGAAAACGATGATGCATGACTTTCCTCGTGCCTGGCGGTCCCCAGATGTAATTCGGCTTCGTTTCACGATTGAAAACACATCGAAAAAACGAGTCGAAGCCCGCGATGTGATCCATGTGGAAGTGGGAGAAAAAGACATGATCAATGTCCTGGATCTCACCAAAGGATAACTCGCTAACGCAGCCCTCCCCACAATCAAAGAGCAACCGTTCCACAGCCTGACCGCTATCCACCTGAACCAGCAAGGCATTATCCCTGCCAGGACCGCCTAGAATGCGAAAATGAATGCTCATGATGATTGGGGATCGGTCGTCTATATCAAACTTCGAAGGGAATGCCATGCATAACCCACACATCGCCATCCCCTTCACCATTCTCTCGTCATTCCTTCTTGGAAGACGTAGCATTCGCTCGTAGCGTGGCGTTTGTATCTTCACATGGACTGGGAATCGCCAAAACTTTTGATACTGGCTCTGCCTGCCCTAGCGCTGCTGCTGTGGATCGAGAATCGCTCGGTGCATCCGATGGAGGGCCTGCGGAAGAGGTTGCTGCTGGTCGTGCGGACTCTGGGACTGCTGCTGGCCCTCCTGGCCCTGGCGGGACCTGCACGCGTGGCTCAGACGGGGAAAAAGGCGCTCGGGATCGTGCTGGATGCCAGCCAGAGCCTCGGTGAGGAAGGCCGCCGTGAAGCTCTGAAGGAAGCGCGTGAGATGCAGGGGCGCCTCGGGATGGGGACGGAGAGTTTCATCGTCATGCTCGGGGATGAACCTGCCCTGTTGCCCGATGTTCCTGAAAAGGACCAGGAAGCGGCGCTGGGCGAGTTTCAGCAAGCGCACGGAGGTGATAGCCAATACAGCGCGGCCATCGAGTATGCCCAAGCACTGTTTCCCGCCGGAGCCAGTCGAGACATCGTGATGATCGGAGATGGGCACGAGACGCGTGGTAGTCTGATCGAGACAGCTCAGGACGCGAGTCTAGCCGGGGTGCGTCTACATGCGCGTGCGCTCGCTGGACCGAAGAAGCCCGATGCTCGAGTGCTGGATCTGGTGCCCAGCCGCAGCCGACTGAATGAAGGAGCGACACTAAAACTCACGGCCCATTTGGAATCTACCCTGAATACTGAGGGAATGCTGAAGCTGTATGAAAATGGGATTCAGGTGGAACAGCGCCCCGTGACTCTTCAGGCTGGCCAGTCCCTGACGGAAACCTTTACCCGCACTCCTAACGAACGAAACATCTTCAAGTATCGCGCCGTGCTGGAGGGCATCACCGCAGATACCCTGCCTGCCAACAACAGTGCGCTGACCCTGGTGGATGTGCGTGGGCGCCTGCGCCTGCTGTATCTGGACAGCGAACCTGCGGAGGCCCAATACCTCCAGCAGGCGATGGAGAAAGAAGGCATCGAGCTGGATCTGCGCCAGCCGGGGAATATCCCAGCTTCGTTGGAGCAACTGGCGGGATACGATGGTATCATCCTCAGCGATGTCTCCGCGCATCGTCTGGGCGAGGGCACCATGAATGCCATGCGTGACTATGTGGATAAGCTGGGCGGCGGCTTTCTCATGCTCGGTGGGCCGAACAGCTTTGCGCTGGGCGGCTTTTACAAAACACCCATTGATGACCTGCTGCCTGTGCGGTTGAAAGCCCCCGATGAGGAGGAGAAACAAAGTGCGGCGGTGGCGATCGTGATGGACCGTTCCGGCTCCATGGCTGGGGAGAAGCTGGAGATGGCCAAGAGCGCCTCCATCGCCACAGCAGAGGTGCTGGGGCGCAATGACTTCATCGGCGTCTATGCCTTCGATAGTGAAGCCCATGTGGTGGTGCCAATGACCCGGCTGACTTCCACCGCCGCAGTGGCGGGTCAGATCGCCGCGGTGGCCTCAGGCGGTGGCACCAATCTCCAGCCTGCCTTTGAACAAGCCCGCGATGCTCTGCGCCGAGTGAAGGCCAAGGTGAAACACATGATCATCCTCACCGATGGCCAAACCAGCGGTAGCGGTTATGAATCCATGGCCTCCCAATGTCGTGGCGAGGGCATCACCATCTCCACCGTCTCCATCGGCGAAGGCTCACACGTGGCCCTGCTCCAAGCCATCGCCAGTAGTGGCGGGGGGCAATCCTACACCACCCTGGATGCCTCGGGTATCACCCGCATTTTCACGCAAGATACCCTGATGCACACAGGTCGGATGCTGCGCGAGGATCCCTTCTTGCCGCAACTCGTGGAGAAGCACGCCATGCTGGCTGGCTTTGAGCCGTGGAACTCACCTGACCTGCTGGGTTACGTCAAAACCATCCGCAAAGCGACGGCGCAGGTGCCGCTGGTGACCGATGCGGGTGATCCGCTGCTGGCGCATTGGCGTTATGGCCTGGGCAAGGTCACTGCCTTCACCAGTGATGCCAAGAGCCGCTGGGCAGGCCTGTGGATTGCGCGCTGGCCAGATTTCAACTGCTTCTGGTCCCAGGTGCTGCGTGAGACAGCCCGCCCACCACAAGGTCGCCACATGGACTTGGCTGTAGAGATGCAGGGTGATCGAGCCTTGATGCATGTGGACCTGCAAGAAGATGCCGGCACACGCGCCAACGATGCCCGTGTGCAGGCCGAGGTATTCTTTGTCGCTGCGGATTCTCTGGGAGCCCCCCTGAAGTCTGTGCAAAATCTCTTGTTAGGCCAAACCGGCCCCGGTCTCTATGAAGGCCACTTCCGTCCTGACCAACCCGGGGTCTATCTGGTGCGGGCACAAAGCGGTGCCGAGATGGTTTCCGCCGGCGTGGTGCATAACCCCAGCAACGAAGCCAGCCTGGGCACGGTGAATGAGGGCCTCCTGAAAAAGGCCACTCAACTCACGCAGGGACAAATACTCAAGGCTGGTGAACTCCCCGATCTCAGCCAGACAAGCGCCGTGCAATACATCGAACTCTGGCCTCCGCTGGTGCTAGCCCTGCTCCTGCTCTTCCTCGCGGATGTGGCCATCCGCCGCTGGGAGCATGTGCAGGGCATCTGGGAGGTCATTCGAGACCTCCTCCTCAAGAAGGCCAAGAAGCCAAGTGGCTCCACCTGACCCCTAACTGCCTTCCTTTTTCTGTTCTGGCTTACTCGTCGGTATTGGACTGCCCTTCCAGCGTCTTCACCCGTGCCACCAGCTGAGGTAGGCGGTTGATGCTGGCCAACCGCCTCTTCTCCTCCATCACAGGAACCGCAGGGAAACCCATGTAGGTGACCTTGCCTGCAGGGATATCCTTGGTCACGCCGCTGCGCCCGCCCAAGGTGACGAAGGAGCCGACGTTCACGTGTCCGGCCACACCACATTGCGCTGCCATCACGACGTAATCTCCAATGACGGCACTGCCTGCAATGGCACACGCGGCCACGATGATGCAGTGCTTTCCAATCACCACATTGTGGCCGATCTGGACGAGGTTATCGATCTTCGTGCCTTCACCGATCCAGGTGCGGCCAAAGCGTGCCCGATCCACCATGGTGCCAGCGCCGATTTCCACATCGTTATCAATCTGCACGATGCCTGCCTGACGCACCTTGCGATGACGGCCCTGCTGGAATTCATAACCGAAACCATCGCCCCCAATCACAACACCTGAATGGAGAATCACTCGTTCACCGATTTCACAAGCTTCTTGAAGAGTGACGTTGGGGAAAAGCTTGGAGTCCTTCCCGATAATCGCGTCCCGCCCCACATAGCAACCTGCGCCGATTTCCACACCATCAGCAATCTGCGCACCACTCTCGATGACAGCACACGCTCCTACAGAGATCTTGGTGAGATCAGCCTGCACATCCGAAGCGATGACGGCTGAAGGATGAATCCCCACCTCAAAGCTGTGGGCGTGGAAGCCATAGGCATCCACGACCTTTTCAAAGGCTCGTGACGGATCCTCGACCGCAATGCAAGCCACTTGCGTTGGAGCAGACTCCAGGCCTATGGGCACCAGCACCGCAGCGGCTTTCGTCGCAGCTAATCTTTCCCTATATCGGGCATCATAAAAAAAGCTGAGATCCCCCGAAACAGCTTCTTTGAGAGAAGCAAAACCGGTGATGCGTGTATCTGGATTGCCAGTGAGTATCTCTCCCCCAAGCAGCTCAGCCAACTCAGAGAGAGCGACGTTCATGTGACGCGCCTTCTCTCACAGTTTCGCCACCATGGCGAGCATTGATTGCCGAAGTCCAATCTAATCTTGTTTTTGTAATCGCTGAAACCTGGATTGAGGCTTTGGAAAAGGCATTCTGCAAGGACCACCAGGACATTTTCTCCTGGTGATCGCAACGCCATAGACGGTGATTTTAAGCAGAGCAGCCCGAGCCACATTCCACCTGGCAAGCGGGTGAGGGAGACAACTCACGAACCTCGTCCGCTTCAGGAGCACTCATGTCAGGATTCGGCTGCTGTGCGCTCAGACCGAGGGTCTGAATAAGGGCCAAATCTTCCTGAGCTTGAGGATTGGCGGCCGTCAGGAGTTTATCCCCGTAGAAAATGGAGTTGGCACCCGCAAAGAAGGCCAGCGCCTGTGCCTCACGGCTGAGATTGGTGCGGCCTGCGCTCAAGCGAACCTTTGCCCGAGGGATCGCGATGCGGGTCACGGCGATCATGCGCACGAGAGAGAAGCTATCCACCTGGACATTTTCACCCAAGGGAGTGCCCTTCATCGGCATGAGGGCATTGATCGGCACGCTCTCAGGATGCGGATTGAAGTTACTGAGCACTTCAAGCATCTTCAGGCGGTCCTCAATGGTTTCCCCCAGGCCGAGGATCCCCCCGCAGCAGACCGACATGCCCGCATCCTGCGCATGGCGGATGGTGCTGAGGCGATCGTCAAAGGTGTGGGTGCTGACGATGTTGGAGTAGTGCTCGGGACTGGTATCAATGTTGTGATTGTATGCCGTCACGCCAGCTTCCTTCAGAATGCGAGCTTCTTCAGAACCGAGTTGACCCAGTGTCACACACACTTCCATGCCGAGCGTGGCCACATCCTTCACGATGTCCACCACCTGATCAAACTTCTGAGTGCCGACGCGCACACCTTTCCAGGCAGCGCCCATGCAGAAACGGGTGGAACCACTGGCACGGGCTGCACGAGCGCGCTCCATGACCTGATCCTTCTCCATCAGCTTCTCGGCTTGCACCCCCGTATTGTAGCGGGCGCTCTGAGCGCAGTAGCCACAATCCTCACTGCAGCCCCCGGTTTTAATGCTCAGCAGGGTGCAAAGCTGCACTTCATTGCCCGTCCAATGTTCCTCATGGACGGCACGGGCCTGTTTGAGGAGATCAAAGAACGGCTGATGGTAGATGCGGTGAAGATCGGCGTATTTCATGCACTGAAAGCTGTGACGCATTTGCCATGAAACCCGTCCCAGGGCAAACGTATTTGGCTATTCCAGGCTTTTGGGAGGAAAGTTTTGAGACCCGAGTGACCTCAGACTCATACTTCCCGCGTTTTCAGCTCCTGTTGGCGTAGCTTTTCACGGCGTCGCAACTCTCTATCAATAACAAGAAAGGCAACCCAGATAGGCTGCCTTTCAGATGACCGTTGGGATTTGATAAGGTGCGCTTAGTTCGTCCAACGGCCACCACTACCCAAGGCGACTTTCCAACCACGGAGGTGCATGAAGGAGTAGTCCGTTTTACCGATCGCACCGACCATGGGCACGCCTGTGGCTTTCTTCCAGGCCCGGCTCATGCTTTCCCCGGTGTGACAGCCCCAGCTCTGGCAGTAGGCATTGCGAGCAAAAGCTCCCCGGCTGATGCGAGGCAGATCATTTTCATGCAGCCAGACCGTGGATGCCGCATAGACGTCCGAACTGTAATCGAACAGGAAGCAGTATTTGTTCGAGTGTCCAAAGAACTCGAAGCCCGAGATCTTATGGCGATTGCGAGGCACTGTGCTGCTGCCGCGATTGATGTAATTGATCAGATCATCTTTGCTGCGAAACCACACCAGATTGATTCCATAGGTGCTCTGCACGGACTCAATGTGGCTGGTCAGCGGATCGTGATCCTCGGCGGCCCGACGCAGATAAGAGTCCCGATACACCAGCCACGTGACGACAGTCCCCTTCGGCTGCGTGCGCTGCAGTTCCTGCATGCGCACACGGGCCGTCCGAACGAAGTTCCCCCACCAGCGGTCATGCTGCTGACCAGGATTGCGCAGATCTTCCCACTTTCTTAAAGCGGGTCCCCCCGAGCAGATGATGTATTCATTCTGCGCCTGAGCCGTCATGCTGGAGAAACCCAGCAGCACCGTCAGCAGGAGGGTGGCTTTGACCAGAAAAGGGGGAAGAGACATAAGACGGAATAAATACGCTCCGCAAGCGCTGGCAACGCTTACTTCAGAGAGATCATCTTGAAGTTCTTAAACTGCACCATCATCGGCGGGCCCTGATGGATTTGTAACCCAAGCACTCCTTCCTTCGGTGCATTAGCGGCATCTTCGTCCGTCACGTCCACCGTTTGCAAGCCATTGATGAAGTGCTGCACGTGATTGCCTTGGGCCACAATCTTGTATTCGTTCCAGTCTTCCTTCTTGATGGAGGCTTGGATCGCATCGCTATCACCCACGATGCCCTGCTTCTCCACCACCGGCTTTTTACTGGCATCCGCCGCAGGTTTGATCACCGTCTTCTCACCTCGAAGAGCCAGGATACCACGCCCCTTTTCTTCATAAAGAATGCCGCTGTATTTATCACCCGCTTCAAAGTCTGCCTGATACCCCGACAAGATCGGGCCAAACTCACCCGCCTCCAATTCCTTGCTGCGATATTGCACGCCGGAGTTCCCCTTCACGATTTTGTATTGAAAGGTCAGCTCGAAATCGCTCACCGTGCCGCCTTTCCAAACGAGGAATGTGTTGTGCTTAATGACGCCCTTCTCAGGATTGGCCGGGTCGGGAGGCGTGATGCCGGTGATCGCACCATCTTTCACACTCCATAGCTCCAGATTCCCTTCCCACCCAGTGAGGTCCTTGCCATTGAAGATTTCGATGGGTTCCGCTGCGGAAAGAGAACAAACCAAAGCGGCGAAAAGAGGGGTGAGAAAATGTACTTTCATGAGGTTGGATAAAACGGGGCCGTTGTAACGTGAAGCCATGGGATTGTCTATCGCGATTGGTGTTCTCAACCTTACCAGTCAAAGATTGTTTTACATACTGGACCGAGCTACACACTGTGGATAAACGATTTCCCCTGCCAGAAACCCTTCTGTCAGAGCGCTTTCGTGTTCGAGACCTGTCAGCGCGACATCACAGGCCCCCCGTTTATTGACACCTCATTCGGCTTTTAATTTAACATCCAACGCTATGCGCAATCTACTGCTCATCACTCTCCTCGTGGCATCGACACATGTCCTATGTGCCAACGAAAAACCGACGGGTAAGTTTTTGTTCCAGCCGATGCTTATCTGGGCAACCTCAGAAGTGACCCATCAAGGAACAGGCTATCTTTTGAAGCATGAAAACCACGCTTATGGTGTCACGAGCATTCACTTCCTCGACTTTGATGCAGGCGGACTTTTTGAAGCCATTTGGCTGGATGTCCATTCATCAAAGCCTATCGCGGGATTCCGAACCAGCGCGGGCAAACCCAAAACGACCTCGATCCAAAAATTTGAGGATATCCAAAACGATTTCTTGATCATGCCCTTGGAAAAAATTCCAGATGGATGCGTCGGAATTGAAATCGAAAAAGTTGCCCATTATTCGAAGGGTCACAAACTTTGGTTTCCGAATAAGGCAGAAGAAGAATCCATCGGTTACACGTGGGTTGAAGCCGAGATCGTTGAAGATAAGGGGCACATGATGACGGCGAGACTGCTCTCGGAAGTCAAACTTCAGGGTCGAAGCGGTTCGCCTTTCTTCAGTCAAGAAACTGGAAAAGCGATCGGCATGTTGATGGGAGGTGACGAAAATGAAATCTACCTTTGTCCAACTCGAGGAATCGTTGATTCTCTCGAAAGCAATCCAACACCGATTCCTTTGATGGAGAGCATTACGAATAGGTAAGCAGCAACAGCTATCCTGAGCTTAAATTCGCCTCAGAGCAATCTCCCAATCACTCCCAAATCGCCTGCCACTCGGCTTCTTTAAAACCGACCAGATGGATGCCTGCGGCCTCATCAATGACGAAGGGGCGTTTGACGAGATTGCCGTTGCTGCTGAGAAGCTTGATAGCTTTGTCTTCAGTCATGGTGGGGAGTTTGTCTTTCATCCCGAGGGCACGGTAATCCTGACCGGAGGTGTTAAAGAGCAACCGTAACTCGCCTTTAGCTTTGAGCATGGCACGGAGTTCTGCCACGCTAGGTGGGGTTTCACGGATGGCGAGTTCCTGATACTCGATCCCCTGCCCTTTCAGCCATTTGACGGCGTTCTTGCAGGTGGAGCATCCTTGATAAGCATAGACTTTCAGCATGGCAGTAGAGAGAGCAGCGGGTGGCTTTTCGTTACCAACTCTTGGTGCTGGCTCCGGCACCAATGAGTTCTTCGGCTTCTTCTTCGAGCTCCTCCTCGTCTTCTTCCAGAGGAGCAAAGCGCTCAGATCGAAAACCGAGTTCTTGTTTGACGGAAGAATGCGGATCCTCGGGATTTTGCAGCTCTTTCAGCAGAACCAGGATATCGAACTCGGCATCGGTGAGTTTGATTTCGGCGTCGTCGTTGACGGAGAATTTGGGATTGGAGCGCCCGACAGAGATGGCTCGGATGGTGTAGGTGCGACCTTTTTTGGGCAGAGCCGTGTAAAGGTCAAAAACCCAGGGCTCGAAGTGATCGTTGATGCAGACGACTTTTTGACCGGTGGAAAACATGCGAAAAGGGAAAGGGTTGTTTGCAGCCATTTAAGCGGCTGCGCAAGGCTTCTGAATATCGAGCGGGGCAGATTGAATGGCTTTCTCTCTTCAAGCTGACATTGCACCCGATCTATCCCTACAGCCGGCCAAGCTCGTGCAGATGCTGACGCAGGCGCTTGGCGATCTCGGCCGTGACTTCAGGCTTCTCGACGCAGCCATGCCAGTAGGGCACCACGAGCTCGGTGCCCGTGTCCAGATGAGAGCTGGAGTAAGGCACCACGCGGTCACTGCTGGTGAGGAGCTCACCTTCCCCATATTGACCGACGATGCTGTGGTGCGGCACGGGGATGGGCTGCGCATTCAGAGCCTTCAGATACGGATGCTTAGGTGAAAGGGTGCCGATGCTGAGGAAACCAAAAGTGCCCCAGTCGCGGAGTTGGGGGGTAAGGTAATCGATGTTCCCGGTCATGATCTCCTTCGCCAGCACAAGGGAGTCGGTGGGGAGCTTGATGAGACGGGTCAAGCGATAGACGATGCCGCGATCAGCCATGGTGCTGCCTTTGTGGGGCACGGTGATGAAGATGAGGCGCTTGATATAAGGCTGCTTTTTGAATTCGAGGGTGTCCTTCAGGCGCTCAAGGGTGTGGTTGGACACCATGAGCTTTTCTGGTTCGCAGTTGAAGTACGCTTTCCAAAGGGAGTCACCGCTATCGATGGTCTGCATGCGGCTGAGCAGGCCGCCCATGCTGTGGCCAACCATCACCATGTTATTCATGCCGGGATCATCTCCTTCAGGATCCAGCTTCGCGCGGGCTTCTTCCAGCGATCGACGCAACTGCCAGGAAGTCGCAGGAACGGCCATGCCAGAGGGATAGAGGAAATACCAAGGTTGATAGTTCGCCCGCAAGACGGGATCGGCATAGATGGCGTTGATGGCCTCATACCAGATATGGGGATCTGACATCAGCCCATGGACGAAGACGACAGGGATGCGCTTGGGATCGTAGAGTTCCAAGCGGTAGATCTCGCTTTCATCCAGGGTCTTTTCAGGAAAGAGCAGCCCGATGAGGGAGAACCCACGCAGGAAGCGATTGTTCAGTGCTAGTTCTTTCGGCGCGGTGTAGTTGGCGGCCAAGTGGGTGCGCTCGCCTTTCACCTGAGCCTCGGCTTTCCTCAGGGGATTGTAGAGATGCAGATGGGCAGCACGCGGCTTGCCTGGAGCAGGTGGGTCAAACTCCATCACCGCCGTCAGAGTGAGAAAGGCACCGTTGAGAGGCATCATCGGATACTTCGCCGCCAGGGCCTTGGAATGCTGAGCCTGCCCGACTACCGGGACGCCGAGCCCAGCGTCAATCACCGGGGTGGCACCTTTGGCCAATCTCACATCCTGAGCCGGAATGAGGCGATCCAGCATCAGGGGGGAGATTTCCTCTGGATTCCCCGGAGCAGGCTGGAGATGCACCTGATACTGACGATCCCTCATCTCGAACAAGCTGCCCGTTTCCCATTTGCGAGGGAGGGAGCTGCGGCTCCAGTTTTTAATGACCAAGGCCAAAGCTCCTTCATAAACATTCTCGGCCTGACGTTTCTCTGCGCGGGTAGCGGAGTCACTCTGCATCACGTCCCAGGCCTGGGCGGCTTTATCCAGCTGAACGGAGATGAGTTTTTCCGATAAGCCCAGATTAGGCAACCACGGCTCCCGCACGGTGGGAGCCTTTGGCGAGCCGCAACTGACCAAGAGGGTGGCGGTTAGGGCACAGGAAAGACGGGAAAAAAGCATGCGCGAGAAGACGAAAGAAATGCGGAGAGAAACCCAGATGCAAGGACCTACCGCGGCTGGTTCGAGCGCACCTTCACCTCATAAGCACGGCTGTAGCGCATGAAGGTGAAGTAGGCCGTGGACATGGCGATCCATAAGCCAGGAAAACCATCCATAAAACCACGCCGCAGGACATAAGCGCGCATGAAACGCCACCACGGGCGGAACAAAGCGTGGACCAGGGACCAGCCACGCCCCTCCGCCTGTTCATGCTCAGCAAAGACATCGGTATAGCCGACATGCTTATCCAGGTAGTGCCCCATGCTGGTAAAGGAGTAATGATACAGATCCCCCTCCAGGGTGGTGTGAGGTCCATCCACAACTAGACGCTCATGCACCTGACTGCTGGCATGGCCCTCCCAACGGCCTTTATCTCGCCGAAACAGGCGCACTTTTTTATCGGGATACCAGTCCCCATGGCGAATCCAGCGCCCGAGGAACCAAACTCGCCGCGCCATCCAGGCGGCCTCATATTTCTCCGTGCTACCATCGGTAAAAAAGGACTCGATGGAGCGACGAAGCTCTGGAGACAACTCCTCATCACAATCCAAAGCCAAAATCCAGGGCTGGGTGCAGAGACTGTTGCAGAGATTTTTCTGATCGGTGAATCCTAGCCAAGCCTGTGAGACAAAGCGTGCGCCAAACTCCTCTGCCACAGCCTGAGTGCCATCGGTGCTGCCACTGTCCACGATGATGATCTCCTGGGCCAGATCCACCGCACTGGCTAAGCAGCGGCGTAGATTGGCCTCCTCATTTTTCGAGATGATGGCGATAGAAAGCGGATGGGGCATGACAGAACTGGATGGAAGAGCGGGAGCGACGAAATGGAAATCGAAAAGTCTCTCTGTTTGCATTCCGGTGGCAACCGCCCTTCATATCCCCCCTTGCCAACCAACTCCTCTCAGCCCACCCGCCACTCTTCCATGCCCTTTTGGTTGTGGCCTCATGTGCTTAGCCTTGAGGCTCCGCTAGTGGCCGTGCTGTGGCTGCTGGGGATCTCCCGGTTAGATCACCTCCAGATCATGCCAGGAGTGGTGCCGGGGCTCGGTTTCTCGGTCTGGTTCATTTACTTAGCCGATCGTGTGTTGGATACCTTTGGCGTGCCAGAGAGTGCGCTCAGCCTGCGGCATCGCTTCTACAGGCGTTGGCGCTGGGCCTTGGTCTTCATCGTCATGCCCGCCGTAGCGGTTTACTTGGCATGGCTGGGCCTCTGGGTCGTGCCTGCACGGCTGCTCACCAACTCCGTCCTCCAGCTTTTCCCCATTGGCGTCTATTTGATTCTCTATTCAGTGGCTTCCTCTCAGGTGCGGCTGCGCCTGCTCCAAGCAGGGTTGGTGCTGCTGCTTTTCGCGATCAATGCCCTGCCTTTCCAGGAGAATCTGAAGCTCGTTCTCTCCCTCATCATCGCTGGGGCCGCAGTCCTGTTGATGACGCTCCGGCTTCATGAGCAGATCGAGAGGTTTTTCCGCAAGGAGGTGGCTGCCGGTATTCTTTTCGCACTCGGCTGCACCACCTGGAGCCGCTTTCACGATTTCGGCAGCACCAGTGTGGAGAGCTGGGCTGCGGTGCTTTTACTTGCCCTGCTTTTCACCTGCAATCTGGCGCTGATCACCGCGCGAGAAGCTGGTCCCAGAGCGGATCTGCGTGCCCATGGAACGCTGATCAGCTCTCTTGTCATTGTCGCCTTCACCCTCATCGCGGTGCCTCTCGGATATGTCCCTGCCAATCTCCTGCCTCTCTCTTCTGCGGTGGCGGTAGGTCTCCTGGGATTGAAAATCCTTTGGTTCAACAGGCAGCGCCTCTCGGCTGAAGCCTTCCGTGTCTGGGCAGATGTCGTCGTCGCCCTACCCGCTTTGGCCACTCTCGTTTGGCCGACCTCCTCAGCGGGTGGGTCAGCCCCCTGCTGCATGTAAGGTCCTGAAAAAGCTGCACGACGATTCAAACAAACTTTGTGCAGGTTTCCAGAGACACGTTAAACTGCGCGTCCCATGGATCCTCTGATTCAACTCCTCCAAATCAACTCCAACCGCTCCACCAGTGAGCTGGCTCAAATTCTGGGCCTTTCTGAAGATGAAGTCGTGCGCAGAATGCGAGCGGCGGAGGCGGATAAGACGATCTTGGGCTACAACGCCGTGGTGGATAAGCAGAAGGCCGGTCACCGTGGAGTGACGGCTCTGATCGAAGTGCGTATCACTCCTGAGCGTGAAGGCGGCTTTGACCGTCTGGCTAAGCGCATTGCGAAGTTCGACCAAGTGCGTGAGTGCTTCCTCATGAGCGGCGGCTATGACCTGGCCGTCCTCGTGGAAGGTAAAGACCTTCTCGATGTCGCCAACTTCGTGGCCGAAAAACTGAGCACCCTCGGCGGCGTGCTCTCCACCGCCACGCACTTCCAGCTCAAGGCTTATAAACAAGCCGGTTTCCTCGCCAACTCAGGCGATGATGAAGAGCGCCTGCCAGTCAGTCCTTGATCATGATCTAAAAGACCAACCATGGACTACAACAGCAAGCTCTCCACCCAGATCCGCGACCTTCCGCGCTCTGGCATTCGGGACTTTTTCGAACTCGTCATCGGTCGCAGCGACGTCATCTCTCTCGGCGTCGGTGAGCCGGATAAGCCCACCCCGTGGCCGATCCGTGAGGCCGCCATCCGCTCCCTCGAAAAAGGCCAAACCAGCTATACCTCCAACCTCGGACTCGAATCCCTCCGCGTCGCCATCAGTGGTTATGTGGAGAATCAATTCCGCGTCAGCTACGATCCCAAAAAAGAGATCCTGGTGACCGTCGGCGTGTCTGAGGCGCTCGATATCGCCTTCCGCGCCCTGCTGAACCCGGGCGACGAAGTCATCTATCATGAGCCCTGCTACGTCTCTTATGCTCCGAGCATCAAGATGGCTTACGGCGTGCCTGTCGTGGTGGAGACCCGTGAGGAAAATGAATTCGCCCTCATGGCGGCCGATGTCGAAAAAGCCATCACGCCACGCACCAAGATCATCGCGCTGAACTTCCCCACCAACCCCACCGGCGGTATCATGCCCCGGGAGGAACTGGAGAAAATCGCCGCCCTGGCCATCAAGCACGATCTCATCGTCTTCACCGATGAAATCTACTGTGAGCTCCTCTACGACAACCGCCAGCATCTCAGCATCGCTGAACTGCCCGGGATGAAAGAGCGCACCGTCCTGCTGCATGGTTTCAGCAAGGCCTTTGCCATGACTGGCTGGCGTCTCGGTTATGCCTGCGCCCCGGCCCCACTCATCGAAGCCATGATGAAAGTGCACCAGTATTGCATGCTGTGCGCCCCCATCATGAGTCAGATGGCCGGCCTGGAAGCCCTGAAAATGGGGGCCAGTGCTTATGAAGACATGCGCCAGAGCTACGAGCAACGCCGCAACGTCATCGTCAGCCGTCTCAATGGCATGGGCCTGCACTGCTTCAATCCCGGAGGAGCCTTTTACGTCTTCCCCGAGATCCGCAGCACCGGCCTCACCAGCAAGGAATTCGCCATCGGCCTGCTCGAGAAAAAGAGCGTCGCCGTCGTCCCAGGCACCGCCTTTGGTGCAGCCGGAGAAGGCTTCGTCCGCTGCTGCTACGCCACCGCCCCCGAGCTCATCGTCAAAGCCATGGACCTCATGGAAGAGTATGTGAACGAAGTGCGGAAGTAATCCTCATCCATTCTTTAAACCTTAACTACCCCCAAGTTCAGTCATGGACTTGGGGGTTTTGATTGGGGTTATGTGCCTTAATCATAGTCGCTCACGGCTTATTACTGGCCGTAATAGTCCCTTGTGATCTCTCGGTAATCATGATCGGGAATCACGGCGCACTGAAAGATCAATCCGATCCGCTCAGCATCCGCGCTGCTACAAGCCAGAACGAGGGAAAACAGTTCCTGGCGATAAGCCAAGGCATGCCCTCTCGCATGCTTTCCATACACTGCAGCGATGTGTTTCCAGACAGCGATCTCACGATCTGGATTCAGGTCTCGTCGAAATCCATCTTCCCAGAAAGCATACGTCTGCTCATAAACACCTGGGAAGGCATAGACCAGCGTGAGCACCTCCAATTTGCGATCCCCTGTAAAAGGCGGATGACGGTAGTCGCTGATCTTGAGTTGTTCAGCCTCCATCCACACCACTCCCTCATGCCCGACGACTTGCCCACGGACCATCCCTGAGGCGAGTTCACTCTGCGGAATGCTGGTGAAGGTCCGCGTTGTGAGATCGTAGATGGTCACCTGGTCTTCCGGCATAAGGGCTCAATCGGTGAGAGGGTCCAAGGTTCTGCGAACCCTGCTTTTATTTCGATGTGGTCGTCTTGTCGAGACAATGGCTATCCCTGGTCTTCGACGTTTGCCCCTAATTCTGACTGTCTCTGGACGTCGGATGAAACAGGCGGGCATGGCTGAGTTTTACCATGTTCCATGCCAAAGATGGTTGCTTCATGATGCGCGGGCGGCGGATTCCTTCTCAGGTTCTTTGCAACAGGTTCCGATACTCTCCCGTTCATAGCGGATGCTCCGCTCGATTTTCCTTTCCGCCCTCCTTTGCACGCCAGCTCTGCTGTCAGCCCTGGATGCCACCAAGCTCGAGGCCATTCACTCAGCCATGGAACAGGCCGTGGAGGCCAAACAGGCCGCGGGCATCGTCACGCTGGTGATGGAGAAAGGCAAAATCGTGCATCATGATGCAGCGGGCTTTGCCGATATCGCTCAGGACCGGAAGATGGAGAAGGACGCGGTCTTCTGGATCGCCTCGATGACGAAGTCTGTGAATGCCACGGCGGTGATGCTGCTGGTGGATGAGGGCAAACTCTCTCTGGATGAGCCCGCCTCGAAGTGGCTGCCCGATCTCGGCAAGGTGAAGCTGGCGGATGGGAGCGGCCCGGAGAACCCCATCACGCTGAGGACGCTGCTGAGCCACACGGCGGGCATCGCCTTCCCACCACGCAAGGCGACGGATGGAGCGATCTCTCTGCGTGCGTATGTGGCCACACTGGTGAACGCACCTTTGGCCTTTCAACCGGGCTCTTCCTATGAGTATGGCTTTGGCCCCACGGTGGCAGGACGCATTGTGGAGATCGTCTCCGGCATGAAGTATGATGAGTTTCTCAAGGCGCGGATCTTTGGGCCGCTGGATATGAAGGATACGACCTTTCACCCCGATGATGCGCTGCGGGCACGGATCGCTCGCACGTATAAGATGGAGGAGGACAGCCAGAGTCTGGTGCCCGGCTACAATCCCTTTGTGACCAGTGATGCCTCCGTGCGACACATGACGGAGCCTGCGGGGGGCTTGTTTTCCACTGCACGGGACATGGGGCGGTTTTATGCCATGATCGCCGGCGGCGGGGAGTTTGAAGGCAAGCGCCTGCTCAGTGAGAAGGCGGTGAAGGACATGACAACGCCGGTTTCCGCCGGTGGTAAGACGCTGAACTATGCCTGCGGCTGGCAGGTGAATACGGCCACGCAGAGAGTGTGCTCTCAGATGCCAGTGGGCAGCTTCGGCCACGGGGGTGCCTTTGCCACCAATGGCTGGGTGGATATGGAGCACGGGATCGCGACGGTCTATCTGGTGCAAAATGTCCTGGTGCCTGATAGCGGCAAACCCAAGGATGCTTTCCAGCATCTGGTGATGGAAGCCGCCGGAGTCACCGTGCAGCCGGCGGTAGCCGTGAAGAAAAAGTGAGAAGGATGGATCGCGACTCAGCCTTGAGCCGGACGACGACGGCTCAAGGCGGTGCCGATGGCGACGATCTGCAAGTAGCCCCCCAACGCTAAGAGCGCGAGATCCCGCAAGATGAGGGTGATGTAGTTGCTCTTGGCATCGCCACTGCCACCGAAGCATCCACACTGGATATCAATGCCCCGATACCAGGAGATGCCGATGGCGGCGAGGAAGATCAGCAAACTGATATTGAGCACCAGCAGCCCTCCCTGCCGAAAAAGGCCTGTGATGACGGTGAAGCCGGTGAAGATCTCCAACCAAGGCAAGCCCATGGCCAGCCACGCGGCATAGGGATCGGGTAGTAGATCAAAACTACGCACATCCATGACGAAGACACCTGGGTCCATGGCCTTCAGAGCCCCTGCATAGATGAAGATGCCACCGAAGAGCAGATGCAGGAGAAAATGAAAGAGCTTCATGACAGGCAGGATGACGAGGATGAGGACGATGGCAGCAATCTGCGCGCAGGTAAGAGATGCCGCATCCCTTTTCATTCCGCGCTCACACGGTCGGCTCAATCGACTGGCAGTTCGACAGGACCTGCGGTTTCTTTCTCCTCCGGTAAAAGCATGGCGATGGCTGCCGCTGGGATGAACAGCAATCCCGCATAGTAGAGCGCGAGGCGATAGTCCCCCACAGGCACCCAGAGCTTAAACATCACGGTGCCGATGGCGGCGACAATGCGCCCGATGTTATAACAGAAGCCCGCCCCCGTGGTGCGCAGCAGTGTGGGGAAGAGCGGCGGTAGACACATGGTGAACAGCCCGAACACGCCCTGGAAGAGCCCGATCCACGCATACCACCACAGCAGTTGCTGATGGGTCCACTCACCCGAGAAAGCGGTGATCATGCAGGCCCCATAAGCGGCCAGCATGAGGGTGATGGCTTTTCGGTAGCCCATGATCTTGGCCAACGCTCCGGCGACGTAGTTGCCAAAGATGGAGCCGATCATGATATACATGAGCGCCACCACCACGGCATCGGTCTGCTCAGGGCCACTCAGGCTTTTCACCTTCGGTAATGAGCGGATGAGACTCTGCTGCCAGAACATGAAGGCCCAGTGAGCGGTGAGTGAAACCGCGCAGATGATGAGCACCCGCCACGTCACCCCAGATACCGCCGGGCCGAATAAATCTCGCACCCGCGGAGGCTCGGCACCCTTACGCGCCTCTTCCCACTCCTCCGTCTCTGGAACGGCTTTGCGAATCCACAAGGTGAGCAACGCGGGTAAGATGCCGACCAGGAAGATGAGCCTGTGGCTCTCATCATGACGCAGGAGCCAGCCGGCAAAGCAGGCGAGGAGGATGCCCACGTTCACAGCCGTTTGTAACGTGGCCGCAATCCACGGACGCCACTTCTTGGGCCAGGTCTCCGACAGCAACGATGCCCCCACCGCCCACTCGCCACCGATGCCCAGAGCTGAGAGGAAACGGCAGATGAGCAAGTGCCACCACTCCGTGCAGAAATACGATAGGCCAGTGAAGCCTGCGTAAAACAAGATGGTGAGCATAAGGGTGCGACTGCGCCCCAGCCGATCACCAATCCACCCAAAAACGCCGCCCCCTAAAGCCCAACCGACCAAGAAAGCCGCCTGAATGATGGAGGCTTTGGTATCCACCTCACCTGCGGGTGCCGCAATGCCATCCTTCATCAGCAACGCAGCCACAAAGGGAGTGGCCACGAGGGTGTAGATGTGCATGTCCAACCCATCAAACAGCCAGCCGAGCCAGGCGGCCAATCCTGACTTCTTTTGATGAGAGGACAGATCCCGCAGGCGGGTGATTTCAGGAGTCTTTGCCGGGTTGGTCATGTGGGGAGCGAGTTTTCACATTTGCTCCACGATGGCAAGCCCAATGGCTCACCAGAATCCCCACTGACGGGTCTGCATCACATAAAGACCGAGCAGTAAATTAGCCACCGCATGCATGGTCACACAGGCCCCTAGGCTACGCGTGCGCACCGCGAGGTAATAAACCAACGAACCCCAGACGACAGCGGCCACGTAGTCAGCGGGCTGATGTGCCACAACCACCAAGCTAGTCACCACGATGAAGGTCCGCCAGGAATGCTCACCAAACGGCACCGACTGCCACGCGCGATCCGCGGCATTGACGTAGCGCATCAAAAACCCACGCCAGAAGAGCTCCTCGGCCAAAGGAACGATGATAACCAACCTAACAAACCGCATGACTACTGACGCGGTTTGCCAGCCCGGCCACGCGGCAAGGAGATCTGGATTGAAGCCCTCTCTCCGCTCTTCGACTCCCAGCCAAGCCAGCCATCCAGGCACAGCTTCTGGTGAGGTGAAATTTCGCTCGTAAATCCAAGCGGGGATAATCCACACCGCGATGCCCACGACCGCTAGTAAGACAGCGAGACTGAGACCACGCCAAGGCCGAAACGTGTAGTGTTTACCAAAAAACACCAGCACGGCCCCAATGAATAGGGTCTGGATCGGATAGATCCAATGCTCAGGTGCCTGCCGATGCCACGGGAGCTCAGGATTCGCCACGGCCAGCATGGCTGGCAGCGCACTGATGCTCAGGAAAAGCGCCAGGGGCAGCACATGCGCTACCGTAGCGGATTCACGAAGGCTCTGAAGGCGTGCGAGCATGACGATGAACACCGAGTCGCACGGGCCATTGGTGATGCAAGCCCAGCTTTATCTCAGCTTAGCGGCGACGCTTTTTGGCCCGACCATGAAGGATGGCGCGTGCCTTATCTTCTTCGTCCAGCACTGTCGTGTATTTATAGCTAAAGCCGTCCAGCTTCTTGCGTTCGATCTTCTGGCTGATCAAGCGCTCAATGCTCGCCACATAAGGCAGTTCCTCAGCACTGAAGAGGGTGTAGGCATCACCTTCTTTTTGAGCACGACCTGTGCGGCCAATTCGGTGCACGTAGTCCTCAGAGTTTTCCGGCACCATGAAGTTGATGACGTGAGTCACGCCGCTGATGTCCAAACCACGGGCTGCGAGGTCGGTCGCGACGATGACTTCAAACTCGCCATCACGGAAGCCTTTGAGAGCTTTTTCACGCTCACTCTGGCGGATGTCAGAGTGCATCACGGCGACTTTATATTCACCACCTTGCTTGAGAGCTCCGTAAAGTTGGTCTGCCTGAGCCTTGGTGCGGGTGAAGATCATCAGGCTCTCGAAGTGCGTCTGCTTGAGAATCGCCAATAGCAACTCCTCACGCTGATCACTCGCCACTGGATACATGTAATGGCTAACGGTTTCTGCAGGAGAGAAACGAACGCCGATTTCAATGCTGGTGGGCTCCTTCAAGGCAAAGTCTGCAAGCGTCTGAATCTGCGGCGGCATGGTGGCCGAGAAGAACAGCGTCTGGCGGGACTTCGGTGTGCGCTCAACGATGCGACGAACGTCTGGCAAGAAGCCCATGTCCAGCATGCGATCCACCTCGTCGAGAATGAGCACTTCGAGATCATCCAGCTTCGCCGTGCCATCCTGCATGAAGTCTAACAAACGGCCTGGGGTAGCAACGACAATGTCCACGCCCTGCTGCAGGCCTTTGCGCTGTTTTTCATAACCCACGCCACCGTGCACCAAGAGCACACGCAAGCCGGTGTGTTGGCCGTATTTCTCAAACTGTGCCACCACCTGGGCAGCGAGCTCACGGGTAGGCTCCAGGACCAGGCAACGGAACTTACCGGGAGCACCCAGACGACTCAACGTGGGCAGAGCAAACGCGGCGGTTTTACCGGTTCCGGTTTGAGAGGCTCCCACCACATCTTTCTGGTTCAGCACCACAGGAATCGAGCGCTCTTGGATCTGGGTCGGCTTCTCATAGCCAGAGTCCCGGATGCCTGCCAACACGGCATCACTCAATCCGAGAATCTGGAATGCCTCTGGATAAGGACCTTCAGGAACAGGTGGTGGTGGCGGTGGGGCTAGCGGTTCGAAGTTTTGACGCGGCTTCGATTCGGAGGCATCTCGCTCGCGGGGAGGACGGTCTCCGCGCTTAGGTCCGCGGCGGTCAGGACGTTCACCACGCTCTGGGCGCGGGCCTCTTCCCTCCGGTCTCGGGCCACGTTCACGACGCTGTCCGCCATCACGGTCTCGGCGGCGCTCACCACGGCCTTCAGGAGAAGGCTTGTCATAGGGCTTTTGTTTTGAATCTGCCGCAGACGAGCCCGCTTCTACTTCTGTCGTTTTTCCCAATCCCAGGAGTTTCTTGATGCCTGATGTCAGGCGACTCAGCAAAGAGGGCTTTTTCTTGGACTCGGAATGTCGGGATTCGCTCACAATCGTTTTTGGGTAGGACTAGCTGTGTCTATCAGCTATGAAGAACGACAATGCAAATAACGGGGTGAGGATATGCACTGAAGTTTTCAGTTATCAGGGGTTTATTGTTACCACCTGTTTTGGTGGAGCATAGCGGGTTCGAACCGCTGACCTCTTGCATGCCATGCAAGCGCTCTACCAACTGAGCTAATGCCCCGGAAAATTAAAACCGGCTCCCCTTGCGGTGGGGAGCCGGAGATTATCCATTCAGCTTATTCTGGCAAGCTGATTTTGAAGTTTTTTTCAGTTACTTCTTCTTGGAAGGAGTCGCAGGCTTGGCTGGTTCAGCAGCGGCAGGTGCCTTCTTCAAGCTATCAGAGATCTTCTTCGCTTCAGCGATTTGATCTGCGGTCATTTTGCCCTTCAACTCATCGCGATATTTAACTGCGATTTCAGCGCTGTTGGAGGCCTCGACTGCCAGTTCGGCATAAGCCAAAGCACGGGAAAGATCAGGTGCATTCTTAACAGTGCCAAGGCCACGCTCATTGAGGCTGGCCAAACGAAGCATTGCCAAAGGTGCCCCCTGCTCTGCAGCGTTGGTGTATTCCTGAGCAGCAGCGGTTGGGTTTGGACGACCACCGGCTCCGGACTCATACATCTGGCCCAGCGCGATCTGGCTCGCCGCGAAGTTGGCATTAGCTGCACGCTGATACCAGCCCATGGCAGCCACGAGGTCTTGGGTCACACCGTTACCGGCCTGATACAGACCAGCCAGGCGATGCTGAGCCTGTGGCAGGCCAGCACTGGCAGCTTTCAGATGGAAGGAGAAAGCCTTGGCTGGATCTTTGTCCACCACAGTGCCGGTTTCATAATACACACCAACGTTGTAGAAGGCTTCCGAAAGACCGTTCTGAGCAGCTAGGCGATAGAGATCTAATGCGCTCTTAGCATTCTGCTGAATGATCACTTCTGCCTTGTCACCTTCACCTTGGCTAAGACCCGCTTCGAAGAAGTTACCCAAGCGGAAAAGAGCCTGAGGGTCGTTGCCGTTGGCAGCCTTGGTGTAGTATTCCACAGCCTTCTTCAGGTCTTTGGATTGACCGCCCAGACCATTCTCATAGATGGCACCGAGAAGACGGTTTGCAGCGGCGAAACCGGTAGCGGCCGCATCTTCAAACATCTTCATGGCTTTAGCTGGATCTTTCTTCACCAGTTGCTTGCTGCCTTCAGCTGCAGGATCACCATCAAAAAGGCGAGCTGCATAGGTGCTCATCGCAACAGCGTTTTTCTGCTCAGTGGCTTTAATCAGATAGTCCAGAGACTTCTGCTCATCTTTAGGCAGCCCAGGAACACCCGCGGCATACAGCTGGCTCAGACCGAGGGTAGCTTCACCATCACCTTCAGTGCTACCTTTTTCCAGGAGAGCCCGGGCTTTATCCACGCTCTTTTCCAGACCACCGGCACCGGCGATGTAGAGGTTCGCCAAAAGACGGCGAGCCACTTTGTTGCCAGCAGCTTCGGCGTCTTGGACCAGCTTCACAGCTTCAGCAACACGCTCGGCGTCCTGAGGGAAAGCCTGGAGCAACACCTGAGCAAGTTCAGCCTTGGCTAAGATTTGGCCTTGAGCGGCGGACTTACGATACAGATCGATGATCTCAGAGATGTTGCTGTTGCTGAGAACACCCCAGTGAGCCAGGGCATATTGAGCATCTTTATCACCTTTCTTGGCCAGCTCATTGACCTTGGCCAAAGCGTTGTTGAAAGCTGCATTGACGTCGGGGCCGGAGCCAGGCTGTTCGGCGGCAGCTTTTTGATCTGCGGCCAGCTTCTCCAGAGTCGTGACAAGTTCTGGGCTTGGCTGCTGCATCTCGGCGGTATCAAGACCGGCGACTGCGACCATGGCAGCAAGTTTTACTTTGAGGGCTGTGAGTAACATATGGGGTTGGTTTGAGAACTCTTTTTTTGACCCGCCTAAGCGAGAAGCGCTCATTTTTTCAGGTTTTAACCTGATAAATCAAGACTTTACCGCTCTTTTTAGAAAATTTAGCCCGGTTCTTTCCGGCCTATTTACAGAGCGACTACAGAGACTTTTCGTTGCAAGCATTCCCGCTGGAGTTCATCCAGGCCTAACAACAATGTCTTCCCTGCCTCGACCGCGATCAAATCGACACCGGCCTCCGAGGCCGTGCGGATAGTATCGGGCCCGATCACCGGAACATCGAATCGCATGTCCTGATTCGGTTTGGAGACTTTCACCATCGTGGCTCCCCCTCGGCCCATCGCCCCGCCACGCTTAACGGCTTCGTTAGTGCCTTCGAAGGCTTCCACGGCAAGGACAGTGCCGTTTTTAACCACTACCGTTTGGCCGATATCCAGCCGACTGCTTTCCTTAGCTATGTTGAAGCCGTATTCAGCGTCTTCCCATCGGCGTTTTTTGATCGTCGGACCAGCGACATGACCTTTGGGAGGCATCAGATCGTCCAGGAAGGTTGTGGCCGGAAGCAGCTCAATGCCGTCTTTGGCCATCTCATCGCCGATGGCACCGAAGAGCGTCTCAGCGTTACGTTGTTTGAGCCGGGCCAACATCAACAACGTGCGAAAGTCGGGACGCAGATCGAAGAGATTTTGGGGGGCGATCTGACCGACCATGACCGTCTGCGTCACACCCTGCCTAACCAAGAATGAAATCATCTTACTGAGCTGCCCAACTCGAAACCACTCGATGGCATCCACCATCTCTGCCAACTCCGGCTTGGTTTCGTTGATGAAAGCGGCGGCTACCAAACGCTTCACACCGGCTTTGCGCGCAGCTCTGACGAAAGTTTCAGGATAAATACCGTTTCCGGCAATGAGAGCTATGCAGGGCAAGTCGGGTGTCATGATTCAACGCACGGATAACAAATAACCTAGCACCATCACCGCCAGCAGAATGGCGGCCACCCATCGCCAGAGAGTCTCTCGCGAGGTTGTCTTGAGCGAGGTTTCAGAACCAAATTCACGCTCGACAAATTCATTGTAATCGAAGTCCTCATCGGGCAGATCCAGGCCATCGTAAACATCGGCACTGGCCTTCCAACCGCTTTTGGCACAAGCCCCGCAGCAGTCACAGGCCAATGCTTTCCGCGGCACCCATTCGCCGCATGAAGGACATTGACCTGGAGGCTGAAAAGACATCGCAACGAAGGAAGTTTTGCTGCGGCCGTGTGAACAGAGCCGAGAGCCGCAGCATCAAGACCTGCTTACAGCTTGGCCAAGCTATCATCGAGAGCCGCGATGACAGCACTCATGCTCTCATCGGTCTCATCGCCCATGTTGGAGATACGGAAAGTCTTGCCCTTCAGTTTCCCGTAGCCCCCATCAATGATGAGGCTGTGGTTTTTCTTCAGCAATGCGATGAGGGCAGCCACATCGATCTCTTTGTTGTTAGCCACACAGGTCAGCGACTTCGAGCGATACCCTTCGGGTGCAAAGAACTCGAAGCCGTTTTTACGCACCCACTCATGCACCATGCCGTTAAGGCGGGCATGGCGGGCATAACGGTTTTCCAACCCCTCAGCAAACATGGTCTTGAGCTGGTGACGCAGCCCGTAGATCAGGCTGATGCATGGGGTGCTAGGAGTCATGCTCTTCTCGCCATTGGCCTTGAACTCAAGGAAATCGAAGTAGTAACCACGATCGGCAATCGTTGCAGCGCGGGCCATGGCTGCCTCAGATGCCGTGAAAAGAGCCAAGCCAGGAGGCAGGGCGAAGGCTTTCTGGCTACCGGTCAGCAAGACGTCGAGACCCAGTTCATCGAAATTCAGCGGCACGGTGGTAAAACCAGAAACCGAATCCGTGATGAACATGACATCGGGATACTTCTTCTTGAGAGCAGCAATCTCCGCAATGGGGCTCAGCACCCCCGTGGAGGTTTCATTGTGGATGAAAGTCACGGCGTCGAACTCTCCCGTGGCGAGACGCTTATCGATTTCATCTGCCATCACAGGCTGGCCCCAAGGCACGGTGTAGGCTTCAGCCTCTTTACCACAGCGCTTGGACACATCATGCCATTTGTCCGAGAACGCTCCGTTACAGCAGTTGAGCACCTTCTTAGCCACAAGGTTACGAATGCAGCCTTCCATGATCCCAAAAGCAGAAGAGGTGCTCAGAAAGACCAGCCCCTTGGTCCCAAACAGCTCCTGCAGCATGGGATGGATCTCAGCATACAGATCCTGGAAACCTTTCCCACGGTGGCCGATCATCGGCTGGGACATGGCCGCAAAAGTGGCGGGGCTGACTTCGACGGGACCGGGGATGTAGAGTTTGACGTGTGTGCTCATGGTTGGCGTTTTGCCTGCGGCAGGCAGATGAAAAAGGGGTGCAAAGGTAGAAGCAAGACGCCCGCGCGCAACTGCGGATACAGCCCAAGTTTCAATCTCCAGCTCCTTTTACTCGCTCTTGAAAACCGGTGCCAGGAGTTCCAACAGCGAAGCTCGGGCAATATAAAACACGTCAGGACCGGCGTCGACCTGCCCGAAGTAGAGTGCCGTATCCATGCCCTCCTGCGTAGGAGAAAAACGGACAACGATGTCACGGGTAGGACCGGAATTCGTGCCAGGGTCTCCCAAGGTCACCACCACCGTCAGGGCTGGATTTTTCAGGGCTTGGATGGCATTGGTCGCATCTGCCGACCAATCTTGAACATTGAACTTAGCCAGTGCCCCGGCCAAGCGATCCGCCTTCACACGATCGATCATTGAGGTGACATCCCGGCCAGCACGTTCGCCTGTCCATTGCGCAGTCGTGGGGTCATAATTGAGGATCACCGGTGGCTGGGTTCCGGCGGCCAAACTGATTCGTCTCAACGCAAATTGGGTGAAGCGAAGGGCTCCTAAACCTTTCCATTTGATGCCTTCCTGAGGAATGCTGGGCAGTAGAGCGGCATCGATTTGGTAAACACTCGGCTCGCTTTCATATTTGGCATAAAACTCAGTGTGGTCCGCATTGGCACCAAAAATAAGGCGCGAATTTGTGATCCCTTCCCCGGACCAACTCACCGCCAGGAAGGCTTTATCCAATCCATAGGCAGCCAAATTAGCTGCCGAATCTGAGGTAAAATTGCGCACAGGCTGCGTGTTCAGCGCCTGGAACAATCGTGCCACGCGGTCACCGTTGGCAGCTTCCAAGCGATTGTGGCGCCGCAAGAACCAAGACTCCGATTGCTTTTCTAGCAATACAGGAGGGAATGCCCCGGACTCAATCTGAACGGACTGCACCGCATCCTCATCGATTCTCGCCAGCATTTTGTCTCGCAAGTCATTGGGTGAAGCCCAGAAATTAGCGAGCGATTTAGAAAACACCGTAAAAACCGGGCGCCGATGGCTGATGGTGGCTTTCGTTTCAGATGCATCCGCTTTCGGCTTAGTGAGCGTGATTTCCACGGGTTGATTCCGAGTCTCCTCGGTCACGATGGATAATTTTAAAGTTTGGGACGTGATGTCGGTCCCCGCCTCTTTCACGGCACTGGCTCCATTGGCCAACTCGACGGCATCTTTGATCTCCAGATTCAGCAGTGTGGAGAGCAATTCATTGATCTTCTCCTTACTTCCACGTGTGCTCAGAGGTTTGACCAACGACCACTCCATTTTTCTGCCGGTTCGGGCGAGCTCAATCTGGCCGCTCTCTTGCACAATTTTCAATCCTACCACCTGGTCTGCTGGTAGGCGGATCAGCTTGCTGTCCCGCCAGTCTTTGGGGGCTGGCTTCAGGAGTTCTGGCAGGGCGGTCCGAGCTACATAATAAGAAGTCTCGTCACTGCTCTCCGTTTTTTTGATGGCTAGGTAATGACTGTCTTCAATCGGCGAAGCAGCACCCACCCAGAGCTCGAGAACGCATTGCTCGCCCTCCATCAGGCGCAATTTGTGGCGCGGCTGATCCAGGGCGGTTTTGGTCCAGCCATTATCATCGAATTCCTCACGATGAACTCTCTCAATCCAACCGATGGCCGTCAGCTCATTCATCAGCTTATCCACCTTTTCGGGATCGGCCAGATCATTGAAGGGCCGACGCACGAACCACACTTTTTCTTGCGAAGCCAGGGTCACTCCATCACCGCCACTGGAATCAATCTCGAACTGAGAGATCTCGCCACGATTGAATTTCACGGGGCCGCGCTTCATCTCTAAGAGCTCGCGGGTAGAAGGGAGGTAACGCTCGACACCGAGGATGACTGCCCCGAGAGCAGCGACGAGGACCAGTAAAATGACCGTAGTACGTAAGCTCATAGACAAACGAAAAATTAAGCTGCGCGCCGAGACGCCCAGATCATCATCCCCAAGACGAGAACAAGCCCTGGCATAGCGATGGTGGTGATCCAAAAGATCAACTCATTCTGCCGTGAATTGAGTTGGATGCGGTAGCTGTGTTTGAGTTTCGGGGGGGCTCCACTGAGTTTCTCGCGATTAACGATCCAATTGAGACTGGCAGCAACAAAGTCACGGTTTACGGCTAAGGCCGACTTTTTGTCCAGCATGTAGGAATTCCCCACCACCACCATGCGACAGCTATCCACGCGCAGACGCTCATCCGCCACACTGCCGCGCTCCACTGAGGCTGCGAGGTAGATGGGTTGTTTGTGGTCTTCCTCGTCCACGATCGGTAGTTCTTCGAGGTAGTTCTTTTCCCCCCAATAGCGATCGGTAGCGCCGATCAGGGGGTGCACCAGGATGTTCTGCTTTTGCAGATACTCATCGTCAAATCGCACATCGAGAGACTGCGATTGACCCGGTAAAATGATCGTGGAAGTCGAAAGTGGCTGAGTGATCGGCGACTCGTTATCAAAAATCGCCTGCACCGAAAATTCCTTGCGCACCCCTGCCCCGGTGCTTTCGGCAAATAAAACACGGTCTTCACGCGGCGTGACTCCATTCAGGCCCAGAAACGCATTCAAACGAGGCGTCTCTCCTGCGGGGTCCAGCATCACTAGCAGCCCTGCGCGCTTGCCCTCCCAATAGGCTTTCAGCATGGCAATTTCACGTTCAGAGAGGTCGTAACGAATCCCTGCAAACAAAAGCCCATCCGCATCTTCAGGCACTCCATTGATCTCAGCGAAATTAAGCGGCATCAGCTTAAAGTTCTGCTGCCGTCCCAACTCTCCGAGAGCCGCTAAGGCATCGGCGAGTGCGGCTTCTGTTCGAGATCCTTTCCCGACGATCAGATAAAACTTTCGGCCATCCCCTTCAATGAGGTTAATCATGGCAGAGGTCACCGCATCCTCGCCGCGGAAGGCTTTGATCGGACGAGCAGACTCAGTCCCCGTATCTCGAATCACCATCTCTTCTTCCCGGATGAAACGAGTGCGTCCTCCTGCACGAATGACGACACCATTTTGATCCAATGCCATTCCAGTTTCCGCTTTCAGGGCTTCAGCTCGATCTATGTCCCGAAGAGGGTCAATGGAGCGCAGCTTGATACGCCCTTTACCGTTCAGCCGATACTCTTCCAGAAGAGCCTGCACATCGGGGAAAATCTTGGCATCGCGAGCAAAAACGTTCGCGATAAAAACATCCTTGGAGAGCTTATTGAGATAATTCGTGGTATTCGCGCTTAGGGTGTAACTCTGCTGAGGACTGAGATCCCAACGGACGTGATAGCGATAGCTCAACCGGTTGAGACCAAAAAAGATGGCCAAGATAAGCAGGATCTGTAAAGCCACGTTTAAGCCGATCCCCCACCGCTTCGGAGCCGAAGAAGGTAATGCGGATGAGGGTTGCGGAGAAGAATCAGACATCGCAGCGAAGAACAAAAACTCTTAAAAACACGTTTATGAACGCCAACGGCGGAATTCCACCACCTGGTGAGTCAGCGCCAAGAACAAAAGGGCCAAACTGGTATAATAAACCAGCGGTCTCGTATCGATCAGACCATTGGTGAACGTGCGGATGTGTTCACGGGTGGCAAAATAGTTGGTGATATCCACAAAGGTCTCAGACACACGACGGCCGATGACACTGATGAAGAGTCCCATCAAAAAGTGCAGCAAACTGGCGGTGAAAGACATGACCGCTGCAATGATCTGATTGGATGTCAAAGCGGAGGCTAGACAGCCCATCGCCAGATTGAACAAGCCCATGACGAACAAGATCAGGTAACTTCCCTTCAGGGCTCCCGGGGGCATCTCCACCTGCCCGGCACTGATCCAGCCCAGCAATTCAAAGTTGAAGTAACTCGGCACCCAAAGGATGCAGTAGATCGTGACCGAGGCCACGTATTTAGCTCCGACCACCTGCCAGGCACGAATGGGTGCAGTGAACAGCGTTTCGAAGGTTCCCATCTTCTTTTCCTCCGCAAAGAGGCGCATCGTGAGGAGTGGGAAAACGAAGAAATAGGAGAGCCAGAACCAGATGGCATCGAAGGTCCAAGTAACGATCGAACCCTCGCTAGGCGCACTTTCCAGCAGGGATAGCGCAGCGCGCAGGCAAAAACCATTCAGCACCATGATGAGCGCCAAGACGATGTAGGCCATCGGCGACACGAAAAACGAGCGCAGTTCTTTTTTCAGCAGGACCCAGAAAATTCTCATGAGTGTCGGTCAGATCAAGATTTGATGGGTTCAGAGGCCGCAAGTTCGACAAAAACATCTTCCAGCGTTGGCAGTTGGCGGTGCAACTCGCGGATTTTCCAGCCTTTGGTGGTGGCAAGATTCATCACCGTTTCGCGCACGTCATGGCCAGGTTCCACACGTAAGGTAAAGCGGCTCCACTCCCCGTCCTTGGGTTCTTCAGAAATCTTTCGCACGGCAGGGATCGACTCGAAGTCCGTCAAGATCTGGCCTTTCCCCTGCACTTCCACCTGGACTTGGTGCAGCGCACGCAGTTTTTGCATCAGGTTCACCGGCGTATCATTGGCCAAAAGCTTGCCATGATGGATCATGATCACCCGGTCACAAATCTGCTCCACCTCCTGGAGGATGTGGGTGGAGAGCAAAATGGTGTGCTTGGGGCGTAATCCAGCGAGCAATTCCCGCACCTGCCGGATCTGCACTGGGTCCAGCCCCGCAGTGGGCTCATCCAAGATCAAAAGAGGAGGCTGATGCAGCAAGGCATCCGCCAACGCGACACGCTGCCGATAGCCCTTGGAAAGGTTGCCAATCAAACGACGGCGCACATCCGTCACGGAGCACATATCCATGACCTCCCCGACCCGGCGGCGCATATCTCGCCCCTTCAAACCTTTCAACTCGCCTCGAAATCGAAGGTATTCCTTCACCTTCATATCGGTGTAAAGCGGTGCCGTCTCGGGCATGTAGCCGACTGAGCGCCGAACCTCCAAGGAATCACGAAACACATCGTAACCATTGATCTTCACACTCCCCGAAGAAGGGGGCATATACCCTGATAGAACCCTCATGGTCGTGGATTTACCCGCGCCGTTGGGCCCCAGAAAGCCGACGATCTCCCCTGGCTGCACCTCAAAGGAGATATGATTCACCGCCAGGCGCCCTGCATACTGCTTGGTGAGGTCTTGAACGGAAATCATCTGTGAAATGGGCAAAAAGAGAAAAATTTATTTTCGGAGGATTTGAAATAAAGACCAGACAAAAGCCGATGACAACCTCTGAACAGACTTTCCCCCAAAGAGTCTGTTCATTTTGAGGCCGGTGATGTTGCCGAAAGGTCAGCTTGCGCAGCCTCGTTTTAGCCAGTATCTATCCCCCAGCCATGAACACACCTGTCATCCTAGCCGGTCTTGGTCCTCTCGGCACCCCTGAGTTGATCATCATCGCCATCCTCGTCCTCGTCCTTTTCGGGGCGAAGAAGCTTCCGACTTTTGCCCGCAGCCTCGGCAAGAGCATGGGAGAATTCAAGAAAGCTCGTGATGAGTTCGAGCGCGAACTGACTACCGCTCAAGACGAAGCCCAGCGCCCAACCATCCCAGCGCCAGTGGAAAAACGCCAGCCTGTCAATTCCTCTCAAGACGTCTGAGTTTGAGGCAGCTTTAATGGTTTCCCATAACCATCTGATCACGCGGCGGGGTTTAATCCCCGCCGTTTTCTTTTGTCTGGCTCTCCTCGGCCAGGCTTCATCGTGGAGCCACGAGTCCGTCGTCTTTTGCTCCTACAATCTCAAGAACTGGCTGCTCATGCAGCGTTCTTTTGACGATAAGGAGGCACCACCGACCTCAAAACCTGAAAAGGAAAAGCGCAAGGTCATTGAGTTTCTCAAAACCATCCGGCCAGACATCCTCGGCGTCTGTGAGATCGGCAAACTGGAGGATTTGCAGGATGTCCAGACCCGTCTCCGTCAGCAAGGCATCGACCTCCCCTATCTGGAGCATAATATGGGTGGTGACCCCACCCGCAGCCTGGGCTTGCTTTCTCGTTTTCCAATCACCGCACGGGACTCGCAGGTTAAACTCGAATACCACATCGGCGAAGACATCTTCCTCATGCAACGTGGCATCTTGGATGCCACCGTCACGCTCTCCCCGCAGTTGCAGATTCGTTTCCTTGGCGTTCATTTGAAATCCAAGCGGGCGATCCCTGAGGCCGATGAAGCCCTGATGCGCCGTAACGAAGCCCATCTTCTGCGCCGCCATCTCGATAGCGTCTTCCATAAGAACCCTCAGGAAAAAATCGTCTGCTACGGTGATTTCAATGAACATCGTAACGAGCCTGCCATCAGCGAGATCATCGGCTCACGATCGAGTCCGAGCTACATGATCGATCTCCATCTCAAGGATGAGCATGGGCTGGTCTGGACTCATTTCTGGGATGATGCAGATGTCTATGGACGCCTGGATTATCTCTTTGTCAGCCGAGCCTTGCGTCCTCTCGTCGAAACGAAAGGCACTTACATCTTCTCCTCCGCCGAATTCGACCAAGCGAGCGATCATCGTCCGATCGTTATGACCTTGAAGCCTCGCCCGCCTGTGGCTTCACAGGGTCAGCCGTGAGCGTGCCTGCGCGATGTCCCTTTCGATCTGCAATCGTAGTTCATCCACGCTGATGAACTTTTGCTCTGGACGTAAAAACGCACTCAAACGCACTTCCAAATCCTGGCCGTATAGGTCGCCGCTCCAATCGAAGAGGTGCACCTCCAGGGCTGGGGCAGAACCGCCCGCCTCCACCGTGGGCCTAACCCCCAAATTGGCAATCCCAGGCAGCCACACCCCTGCCACCAGCGTTTCCGTCGCATACACACCATAGGGAGGTAAAACTTCGGCTTCCAACTTTAGATTTGCCGTGGGAAAACCCAACTGCCTCGCCAGCTTTTTCCCCTCCACCACTTCCCCTA
Source organism: Prosthecobacter debontii (assembly GCF_900167535.1). NCBI lineage: Bacteria > Pseudomonadati > Verrucomicrobiota > Verrucomicrobiia > Verrucomicrobiales > Verrucomicrobiaceae > Prosthecobacter > Prosthecobacter debontii. The sequence continues at coordinate 21,153 of NZ_FUYE01000015.1, read as the reverse complement.
ACAAAGAGTAAGGTCTGCCAAGCATTTGCGCCGCACGCTCCAAATGACCAGCCATGACCGCGTCGCGGATTAGAGTGCTACTGACCACTTCTCCACCGACTCGGATGGGTGGCACTCCATAAACAGCGAAATCATGCCTTTGGCCGAGATCCATCAGGGCGTGAATGTTGCCACTTCGGTTCTTCCCAAAACTCCAGGTATATCCCACTGAGATACATCCCAAGGGTCTGCAAGACTGAACCAATGAGTCCACAAATTCCTCAGCTGAAGTGGCTGCCGTTTCTTTCGTGAACGGGCATAACAGCGTGCCTGACACACCCATTTGTTTAAGCACACGAGAGCGCTGCCGCTCCCCACACAAGCGCTTAGGCGTTGCCTCCGGTCGCAGGACACTGAGGGGGTGGGGATCGAAGCTCATCACTACGGCCTGCCCCTGATGTTGCCGAGCATGCTCGAGTGCTGCCCGGATCACTTCTTGGTGTCCTAAATGCACTCCGTCAAACACGCCGATGGCTAAAGACACAGGGCCCCGCAATCGGGAAAGTTCAGAGATGGAGCGCATGAATAACATGAGACTGGCTTGTGGCTCAGCCTACGTCGTTTAGCAAAGAATGGATGCCTTTAAAAGACACTAAATTTACCATTTAGAGTTGAACGATTCAGTCCATTACCTCGTCCAATTTATCAAGAAGGAGGCAATCAACATGAATCCCAACCTCAATCCATCTCCCCCCGGGTGGATGCGAAACGCAGAGGATCTGGGAGGTGGAGGCGGCTGCCCGCTCCCTCCACTCTCTGGACCTCGTGTCGGGTTAGCTCTCTCTGGTGGAGGTGCCCGCGGACTCGCACACATCGGCGTCCTCCAGGTTTTGGAGGAAAACGACATCCCCATCGCTGCGATCGCGGGAACCAGCATGGGGGCCTATGTCGGCGCGCTTTATGCCGCCGGATTCAAAAGTGAAGATCTGCAATCTTTGGCCCAAGAAATCAAAGATCGTCGCACTTTACTCCGCCTCCTGGACCCTGTTTTTCCTCCCAGCAGCGGCTTGATCCGTGGCAATAAAATCCGCCGTCACCTGGAACGCTCCTTGGGCAATCGAACTTTTGATGATTTAAACATCCCGCTTCTGATCGTGGCTACGGATTTAGACACGCTCTCGCCGTATGTTTTCGATAGCGGTCCTCTGGGTGCAGCCGTGCAGGCCAGCGCCGCCATCCCCGGGATCTGCGCCCCCGTGCATTTGAATGGCAGGCGTTTCACCGATGGAGGTGCGGCGGAACCTTTGCCTGCCAGTTTACTTCAGGGCCGATTCGCCTTGGATTCGATCATTGCCGTGAATGTCCTGCCCACCACGCAAGACATTCTCCACTGTCGTGATGCGGCCTTCGGAGCACCGCCTGAGTCCAATAGTTTTTGGAAACATCCCCTTCGCGCCTTGCTCAAGCCCATCAACCTTCTCGCTTACGGCAATGTCATGGACACCTTCCGCCGTGGCCTCATGGCCGCACAGCTAGGACTTGCGGAAAAGGAATGCCGCCGGGCGGATGTGGTCATCCATCCCTTTTTTTGTGAAAGCACTTGGTTCGATTTTGAGAACTTCGACCGCTACATCACCGCAGGGCGGCGAGCAGCAGAAGAAGCTCTTCCTCGAATCCGGGCCCTTTTGGACAAGGTCAATTCTAACCAAAACCCCGACCATGAAAATTCTATCGACAACCCCTGCTTGGGACTCTGCGCCGCGTGAGGTCTGGAAGGACTGGCAACTCCATCGTCTCCGCACCTACCTCAGCCAGCGCGTGCTCCCTTTTAGCACCCACTACCGGCGACTGTTTAAGGAACATGATCTGACAGTTCAGGATCTTCGCAGCCTGGAAGACTGGGCTCATGTCCCCTTCACCAGCAAGAGCGACCTGACCGTGCCTAGGGATCAGCAGCGTGAGTTCGTGCTGATGCCCGAAGAAGCGGTTCTCCGCCGAGAATGGAGCGTCATAAAAAACGCACTACTGCATGGCCGTGAAGCCGCAAAGAACGCCATTGAAGAGGAGTTTCGTCCCGTCATGCTCACCAGCACGACTGGGCGTTCCTCGGACCCGGTGCCCTTCCTTTTCACCAAGCACGACCTTCATAACCTCGATATCGCCGGCCGCCGCTTGATGGAATGTGGGCGCTCTCAGAAGGATTTTCGCCACATCAACGCCTTCCCTTTTGCACCGCATCTCGCCTTCTGGCAAACCCACCACGCAGGGCTCGGTTTCGGCACCTTCATGGTCAGCACCGGTGGAGGTAAGAGCCTAGGCACCGAAGGCAATATGAATCTGATCGATCGGATCCAACCCGATGTGCTGATCGGCATGCCCACCTTCATGTATCATCTCATGCGTGAGGCTGTCGAAACGGGGAGGCATTGGCCTAACCTCAAACGCATCGTCCTCGGTGGCGAAAAAGTCGCCGAGGGCTTACGCGCTCGCCTAATCGCATTGGCCGCAGAGCTAGGCAGTGAACATGTCTATGTCATCAGCACCTACGGCTTTACCGAAGCGAAGATGGCCTTCCCCGAATGCCCTGCTGAGACGGGCAGTGGCTTCCATATCAGCCCTGATCTGGCGATGATTGAACTCGTTTCTCCGCAAAACGGCCTCCCCGTTCCTGACGGGCACCCGGGAGAGATCGTCTTCACTCCGCTGGACGCCCGTGGCACTGTGGTCCTACGCTACCGCACCGGGGACATTGCGGAAGGAGGCCTCACTTGGTCTCGCTGCCCCTACTGTGGTCGCACTTGCCCTCGCTTACTGGGTCCCATCAGTCGCGTGAGTGAAGTCCGTGAGCTGCATCTGGACAAGATCAAAGGCACCTTGGTGAATTTCAATATCTTGGAACATCTCCTGGATGATCAAAAAGGTGTCGCAGCCTGGCAGATCGAGCTCTGCAAACGCCATGACGATCCTCATGAAGTCGATGAGCTTATCCTGCACGTCGCACCTGAGCGAGGCACTGAATCAAATACGCTAGAGCAGCGCATCCAACGCCGCTTTGCCGAGGTCACCGAAATCAAACCCAATGCCATTCACCTGCATGACCTTGCGGACATGCGTGAGCGCCTCGGAGTCGGCAAGCTGCTCAAAGAAGTGAAGCTGCTCGACCGCCGCAAACAGGCGCGCGCTTCCGATGCTCAACTCTCTTCTCGGTAGGTCCCATCACATCAACCTTCCCTTTCCATGAAACCTCTTTACATCATCTCAGCGATCCGCACTCCCTTCACCCGCGCGGGCAGCAGCCTCGCCGGCCTGGATGCTGTGGATCTCGGGCGCGCCTCCATCACCGCCCTTCTTGCTAAGACAGGCTTGGAGCCCCATACCGTCGATGAAACCATCTTTGGTTGCGTTGGCCAGCCTGCCCAGGCGCAAAACATCGCCCGTGTTATCTCCCTGCGCGCCGGTTTGCCGGAAAGCAAACCTGCCATGACCGTGCATCGTAACTGCGCCTCTGGTCTGGAAGCCCTGACCACAGCGCACGCGAAAATGAGCGCTGGCCAGGGGGATATCTTTATTGTCGGCGGCACCGAAAGCATGTCCAACATGCCGCTCTATTTCTCACGCAGCGCTGCGGAGAAGTTCGGCCTGCTAGGTAAAGCCAAAAGCTTTGGCCAGAAGATCGGCGCCATGACGACTTTTCGTCCCTCCGACTTTGCCCCTGTTATCGGACTGAAGCTCGGCCTCACTGATCCCGTGGTTGATATGAACATGGGAGAAACCGCCGAGCTCCTAGCCCGCGAGTTTAAAATCAGTCGGGAGATGCAAGATGCCTTTGCCCTGCGCAGTCATCAGCGGGCACTCTCTGCGGCCTCCGCTTTACGCGGAGAAGTCAGCCCCCTCTATGTCATGGGCTGCTCGGTGCAGCCAGTTTTAGAAGACAACGGCGTGCGAAGCGACACCACCCTGGATAAGCTGGCCCGTCTCAAGCCCATGTTTGATCGCCATCAGGGCACCGTCACCGCAGGGAACTCCAGCCAGATCACGGATGGTGCCGTTGCTCTGCTAGTCGCCAGTGAAGAGGCTGTCTCTAGACATGGTTGGCAACCCTTGGGGCGTCTGGTGGACTATGCCTACACCGGCTGTGATCCCCGTCGCATGGGTTTGGGCCCTGTGCGTGCGATTGATGCCGTCCTTCACCGCAGCCACCTGCATCTCCCAGATATGGATTTGGTGGAGATCAATGAAGCCTTTGCCGCCCAAGTGCTCGCCGTTTTGCAGTCCCTCAAAGATCCCGCCTGCGCACGCCGTGCGGGCTTAGAAGCCCCCTTGGGTGAAATCCCCGAGGAGCGTCTGAACCCACGAGGTGGTGCCATCGCCCTCGGTCATCCCGTCGGCGCCACGGGAGCCCGACTCGTGTTAACAGCCCTCGACCAACTGCGTGAAAACCAGGGTCGTCGGGCACTCGTCAGCCTGTGCATTGGCGGCGGTCAGGGTGGAGCAGCCATCCTGGAAAGAGTCTGAATTCAAAACCTTCACCCCTTTAAACTTATGAAAACTCATCTGCTGGAAAACATCGTGGCGGATAAGGATTCCTTTATCCCCAATCCGCCCACACCGGCCAACCGAGTGCATTCACTGAACCACTTCAAGGTGGAAAGAGACCACGAGGACATCGCCTGGATCACCTTTGACATGCAAGGCAGCGCCGCCAATGTCTGGAACGAAAACACCCTTCGAGAATTCGCTCTCTGCCTGGAAGCCCTCAGTCGAGAGGGAGCGGCCAAAGCACTGGTCATCCAGAGTGCCAAAGATAAAATCTTCATCGCCGGTGCAGACCTCAAAGCCGTGCGCAATGCCCCGGTGCGTCGAGTGGAAACGCTCATTCAGTTAGGCCAAAAGGTATTCAACCGCCTCGCCGCCATGCCGATGCCGAAGCTCGCTCTCATCCACGGGGCGTGCCTTGGCGGTGGTTTGGAATTGGCCTTGGCGTGTGATGCTCGCTTGGCTAGCGACAGTGAGCAGACTCGTTTAGGATTGCCTGAGACCCAGATCGGCCTCATCCCCGCCTGGGGTGGCTCCACTCGTTTGCCACAACTGTTGGGACTTCCCACCGGTCTCGAACTCATCGTCACCGGAAAGCTGCTGAAACCATCCTCAGCCAAACGGCTAGGCCTGGTCGATCAGGTGGTGCCGCGCGAACACCTGGAAAAAGCCGCGCGCAAAATGATCACTGAAGGTCTGCCGAAGCGTGATGTCCCACTCAATCACGCATTCTGGAAACTGCCGGGGATTCGCAACGCTCTGGCGCATCGTGTGCGCAATCAGGTCTTGGAAAAAACCCGAGGTCTGTATCAGGCCCCTTTGCGTGCCATCGAAGTAGCCACAGCGGCCTCCGCAGCTCCCTTGGAAAAGGCCATGGATCTGGAACGCCACGCGATTTTGGATCTGGCTCTTACCCCTCAGACCGAGCACTTGATCGATCTCTTCTTCCGCAAAGAAGAAGCCTCCAAGAAACCCTACCCACGCGGGGTGGCCATGCCCATTCATGAAGTGGCTGTCATCGGTGCAGGGGTCATGGGTTCAGGCATTGCCCACTGGGCGGCTAGCCGGGGTAACCACGTCTTGATGCAAGACATCCATCCGTTGGCCTTAGCCAAAGGGCTGGGTCGCATTCAAGATCTATTGAAGGACGGGATCAAACGTCGCGCCCTCACCCGGCGCGATATGCAGGACACTCTGGATCGTCTCACGATGGAACATACCTCGGTGCCATTGGCTCGCTACCACTTGGTGATCGAAGCCGCGACGGAAGACATGGAATTGAAGAAAAAAATCTTTACCGGCTTAGCTGAGCGAAGCGGCCCGGATGCTATCCTGGCGACCAATACTTCGGCGCTTTCCATCGCCGAATTGGCCGCGACGGTTCCCCATCCCGAACGCGTCATCGGTCTGCATTTCTTTAATCCCGTGCACCGCATGCCTCTTGTGGAGGTCATCGTGACCGACCAGACCTCGGACGACGTCACCGCCACCGCTGTTGCCTTTGTCCAGCGTCTGGGGAAAACGCCCATCGTTGTTAAAGACAGCCCTGGGTTTGTGGTCAATCGCATCCTCATGCCCTACCTCATGGAGGCCGTTCGTCTTCACGAAACGGGTGTTGCCGCCGAAGTCATCGATGAAGCCATGCTGGAGTTTGGCATGCCGATGGGCCCGATGCGTCTGCTGGATGAAATTGGCTTGGACGTGGCCGATCATGTCGCCAACACCTTGTGCGCGGCTTATCCGGATCGTTTGACAGGTTCCAGCCTATTGAAGCGCCTCGTGACAGAAGGCAAGCTGGGCAAAAAAACCGGTCAGGGATTTTACAGCTATAAAGACGGTGGCCGAAATCGGAAAACCGTCATCCATCATGACGACGCCATGATCGAGCATGTGCAGCATCGGCTCGCCTTGTTGCTGAGCAACGAAGCTGCCCGCTGCGCCTATGAAGGTCTGACTCGGCAACCATCTGAGATCGACTTGGCCATGATCTTGGGCACAGGCTATCCGCCTTTCCGAGGCGGGCCCTTAGCTTGGCTGAATGACTTCGGGACGGACAATGCTGCCGTCGAACTCCGGATGCTCAATGTCAGCACCCCCGAACCGAACGCGTTCGAGCCTGCGGCCTTCCCCAAAACCTAACCGCTTTTGCGATTAAACCAGATTTCACCTCAACCACTCCACTTTATGAAAACAGAACTCACTCCTTCTCAAGCTTCGATGATCGATATGTCGAAGATGTCAGCGGGGCAGAAGGCTGCCCTCGAAATGGCCGAGTCCGCTCGTGATGAGCGAAGTAATGTGGGGTTGGCGGCGGGACTCTTTTTCGGCACGCCAGATTTCAGCAAGCTGCTCCCCTTCCCCAAGCAATCTCTGGAGGACCACGATCAAGGTGATGCGTTTCTCTCTCGCTTGAGAGCGATCCTTGATCATGCAGACCCAGATGCCATCGACCGCACGGGAGAAATCCCCGAAAGCCTGCTGAAAGAGTTGGCGGATGTGGGAGCATTTGGCATCAAGATCCCCACCTCTCATGGTGGTCTGGGTCTCTCACAAACCAACTATTCACGCGCAGCTATGCTGCTGGGTGGAGAATGCGGAAATTTAGCTGCACTGCTATCGGCCCACCAATCCATCGGCGCGCCCCAGCCTCTCATTCTCTTTGGCTCAGAGGAGCAGAAAGCTCGCTATCTACCACGCTGTGCTCAAGGGGAGATCAGTGCCTTTGCCCTAACAGAAAATGATGTAGGGAGCGATCCAGCCCGGATGACGACCACTGCGGTGCCTGATGGTCCAGACCATTTCCTGATCCATGGTGAAAAGCTCTGGTGCACGAACAGCCTCAAAGCCGGACTCATCGTGGTCATGGCACGCACGCCGACGCCTGATAAACCTCATGCCACCACAGCATTCATCGTCGAGACCTCCTGGCCAGGTGTCGAGATTGTTCATCGTTGCCGCTTCATGGGGCTCAAGGCGCTCTACAATGGCGTCGTTCGGTTTGATAATGTCCGCGTGCCACGGGCCAATATCTTGGGCGGTGAAGGACGCGGTTTGAAAGTGGCCCTGACCACTCTCAATACGGGCCGTATCACCCTGCCGGCCGCTTGTGCGGGTCTATCGAAACGCTGTCTGGAAATCTCCACTCGCTGGGCGAATGAACGTGTCCAGTGGGGGCAACCTGTGGCCAAACATGCCGCCATCTCCGATAAGCTGGCCCGCATGGCGGCTGATAGCTTCGCGATGGAAGCGGTCGTGCATTACGTCTCCGCCTTGGTTGATCGTGACAAACACGCCGATGTGCGTCTGGAAGCTGCCATTGCCAAACTGTGGGGTAGTGAGCATGCCTGGACCATTGTGGATGACACGATGCAGATCCGCGGCGGTCGTGGCTATGAGACTGCGGATTCCCTCAAAGCTCGTGGTGAAAGACCTGATCCTGTGGAGCGCCTTTTCCGTGACTGCCGCATCAACACCATCTTTGAAGGCAGCAGTGAGATCATGCGTCTCTTCATCGCCCGTGAGGCTCTGGACCCCCACCTCAAGATCGGTGCAGAGGTGGTGAACTCCACACTGCCCATGAAGCGTAGGGCTCGCGCGGCCATGCGTGCAGCCAGAACTTACTCCACATGGTATCCTTCCACATGGTTGCCTGCCTTCCCAGGACGCGCCGGTGAGACCTTGCATCCGAACCTGCGTGATGATTTGGCAGAAGTCGCGCGCCAAAGTAAGAAACTCGCCCGGACACTCTTCCATGCCATGGTCATCAACGGCCCCGCTTTGGAAAGACGGCAGGTTTTGTTAGGCCATATCGTGGATATCGGGGCAGAACTCTTTGTGTGGTCCACCACACTGGCCTATGCCGAGAACCTCATTACCGACTCCAGCGTGAAGTCTGATGTCATCGACAAACTCATCCGCAAGGTGATCTACTTTGGCCAGCTCACCCGAAAGCGCCTGCTCAGCCATTACAAAGCCCTGCATGAGAGCGATGAAAAAGCGGCTCGCGAGATCGTGCGGGACTTGGTCAATTGATCAAACGTCGATCACCTTGACGGCTTCTTTTCCATCGGGAGTCTGAGCCGCTTTCCAGTCCTTATACTTCTGAAGCTCACGTTCGATGAGCTTCAGACAAAAGGCGACGACCGTGGCATCATCCAGATATCCGATGCCCAGAATCACATCGGGAATGACGTCCACCGGGTTCAGCACATACAGCAAGGCGAGAGCCACGGCACTGATGACCCAGTAGGGAACATCACGATAACGACCTGCCCAGTAATCCTTCACCAAATCCAGCATGATCTTCCCGTGCGCCATCCATTGACGCAGCTTGGGGAGCTTGTCTTCAATATCCTTGGCTCGCTGGGTCACTTTAGCGATGTCGATATCGTGCTGGGCGTCTGGGGTGGACATAGCGGCAGAGTTTCTCACCATGCACCTCTTTGGCGATTCTGAAAAAGAATCTTTTTTGCAATGCCTCTTCGGCTGAAAAGTTGCTGACTATGGAAAAGCTAGGTTGCCCTCTGGCACGGGCTCCGCTTGGATAGGCGCCGTGATGACAGATGCCGCTGCCCCCACTTTTCTCAGACGCTGGCGAAAGGAGGCCCTCATTCTGGGAGCTCTGCTGGCGACGCTTCTCGGCCCCTTCCTGATGAAGCCGGGACAGCCAACCGCATCGGCCACGGCCAGTCGAAAGTTAGTCATCGTCACCCCCCACCCAGAGCGGCTCCGTGCTGAGTTCAGTGTCGCTTTCGTTAAATATTGGAAGGACAAGACCGGGGAAACGATTGCCCTCGACTGGCGCGTCCCAGGCGGAACTTCAGAAATCGCGGTCATGCTGAAGTCCGAATTTAGTGCCGCCTTTCAGCAATATTGGACCCGGCAGATGGGGCGAGAATGGACCGCCGAAGTGGCTCAGAATTTCATGAATGCCAAAGCACCGGCAGATTTCCCGGCTCGACAGGCTTTTTTGAACTCCTCAGTGGGAGTCGGCATGGATGTCTTTTTCGGAGGCGGGGCCTATGATTTCCAGCTCCAAGCCGAAGCGGGCACTCTGGTGTCTCAAAATGCCCCAGGCACTGGCATCGCCTCTCTTCATGAAAAACACCCCGAGTGGTTTGGAGAAGAGGGCATCCCCGAGATGGTGAGCGGAGAGCCTTTCCGCGATGGTAAACACCGCTGGATCGCCTGCTGTCTCTCCAGTTTCGGCATCGTTTTCAACCGGGATGTGCTTCGCCGTTTGGGCATCGAAAACGATCCTCAGCAATGGCGCGATCTCGCAGATCCACGCCTCTTTGGCCAATTGGCCCTCGCCGACCCAGGTCGCAGTGCCACAGTGACCAAGGCCTTTGAAATGCTCATTCAACAAGAGATGCAGGAGGCCATCGCCCGCCTGACCAAGAATCCAGGGATGCTCAAAACGGCGGAAGAGATCGAAGCGGTCGGCGTCCGGGAAGGCTGGCGAAACGGGCTTAATCTCATTCAACGCATCAGTGCCAACGCACGCTATTTCAGTGACAGCTCCAGTAAGATCCCGCTGGATGTGGCGAGAGGAGATGCCGCTGCTGGCATGTGCATTGACTACTATGGGCGCTCCACGGAAGAATCCACACGCAAGCCTGATGGTCGTTCCCGTGTCGGTTTCATCATGCCTGTGGGAGGTAGCTCTGTTAGCGTGGACCCGATTGCCATGTTTCGCGGTGCTCCTGAGTCTGAGTTGGCCACGGCTTTCATTGAATTTGTCCTCAGCGATGCCGGGCAAAAAATCTGGGCTTACCGGGCAGGCGCCCCAGGTGGCCCAGAGCGTTCTGCACTCCGTCGTTTGGCGGCTCGTAAAGCCTTCTACAATGCGGAGAACCTTCGTTACATGAGTGATGCCGATGAGATGCCTTATGAAAAAGCCAAGGCCTTCACCTACCACCCCGAATGGACGGCCTCAGCCTTCAGCACCTTGAGGTTCCTCATCCGAGTGATGTGCGTGGACACCCATATCGAGCAACGTCAGGCCTGGGAAGCGCTGATTCAAGCTAAACAGCCCCCACGTGCCAGTTACGTTTTTCAAGAGTTGAACAACATCCGTTATGACACGGCGACGGGTGACATCACCAAAGTCGTCCGCTCTCGGGATAAGGTGGCGGAAACACGGCTGGCCAGGACTCTGGGCGATGGCTTCCGGCATAACTATCTTTTAGCCATCCGCCTAGCGCGTCGAGGCCAATAATTTTTCTCTCCCCATCGCTCCCCTCTCATGTCTCGCACCCTTGCCCTGCTGGTCTTTGGCGTCATGGCCGCATTCTTCGGCTGTTTCTTTGCCTATCCCATCTGGACCACGGTGAAGCTGGCATTCGAGACGCCAGATCACCAATTGACGCTGGAGTTTGTCTTCGAGGTTTTCCGCAATCACATCTACCAAGAAGGACTGATCAATTCGTTTCTCATCGCCATTTGGACCACGCTCGGTTGCTTGGTCATGTCCATTCCCCTGGCGGTCTTTTTCGTCCGCTATGCCTTCCCTGGCAAAAACTTGCTCAATAGCCTGGTGCTGACCCCGATGGTCCTGCCTCCGTTCGTCGGGGCGATCGGAGTCAAAGCGATCCTCGGCCAAGCCGGTGCTCTCAACTCCGCCCTCATCCACCTTGGGTGGATGAATCCGCAGCATCCCACCGATTGGTTAGGCGAGGGGCAAATGCTCGGCATTGTGATCATGGAGGTTCTGCACCTCTATCCTGTCCTATACCTCAATGTCGCCGCAGCCTTGGCCAATCTCGATCCGGCGATGGAAGAGGCGGCCGCCAATCTGGGGTGCCGCCCTTTGGAGCGCTTTTGGCGGATCACGCTTCCGCTCATCATGCCCGGCATTTTTGCTGGTGGAACCATCGTTTTCATCTGGGCTTTCACAGAGCTCGGTGTGCCGTTGGTCTTTGACTTTGATCGTGTCACCTCGGTGCAGATTTTCCGCTCGCTCAATGACCTCAGTGACAATCCTTTCCCCTACGCTCTCGTGGTGGTCATGCTGGTCTTCAGCACGCTTATTTACTCACTGAGTAAGCTCTTCTTTGGCCGAGCCAACGCGACTGGTGGAGGCCGTGCCACCATGGCCCGTGAAACGATTCATCTGCCTTATGGGTTGGGGTGGCTATGCACGATCTTTTTCGCGCTGGTCATTTTCCTGGCTGTCATTCCGCATCTGGGGGTGGTGCTGCTCAGCTTTGCCGACGATTGGTATGCCACGGTCCTACCTCATTCATTCACGCTTCATCATTACCAGGAAGCTTTGAGTCACGAACTGACGCTCAGTTCCATTTCAAACAGCCTCAAATACTCCGTGATCGCCATCGCTTTCGCCATGGTGCTGGGCATCGGAGTCGCTTACGTGAATGTGCGCACGCGCATCTGGGGCCGCCAGGTTTTGGATGCGATGGCCATGCTGCCTCTCGCCGTGCCTGGGGTGGTGATGGCTTTTGGCTACCTCGCCATGACTCGCCCAGGACAACCTTTTGACTGGCTCGTCCTGGGAGAAGATCCCTTCTTGATTCTGGTGATCGCCTATGCCGTCCGCCGTCTTCCTTACATCGTAAGATCTGCCACCGCAGGCTTTCAGCAGGTGAACCCAGCGCTCGAAGAAGCTGCGCAAAACCTAGGGGCCAGTCCCGAGCGGGCCCTTTGGCGTGTCACACTTCCGTTGGTAGCTCCCAATCTGCTCGCGGGCGGTCTTTTAGCCTTCGCCTTTGCCATGCTGGAGGTGAGTGACTCCATGATTCTTGCGCAGCAATCGGCTCATTTCCCCATCACTAAAGCCATCTACTTCTTGGTGATGGCTCTGGGGAATGGCCCCAATCTCGCCTCAGCCTTGGGAGTCTGGGCCATGATTTTCCTCACCATCACCATCGTCGGTGCAGCCCTGCTCTTGGGTAAGAAACTCGGAGCTCTCTTCCGCTAAGATTTCGCTTTCACTTTACCGGTCATCGCCATCCTTTCCCTATGTCACGCCGCCGACGTTTATCTCCACCCTGGCTTCCAGGTTTCTGGCCCATGCTCGCTTTCTTGCTCCTTTTGGGCAGTGTCATCGGCTACTACTATGGATTGGCCAAGTTGACCGTCTTTGAAAAACTACCACCTGAAGCCGCCGCGCCGCCGACCAAAGCGGACTCGAAGTAAGGGCACGTGAAGTTCTTGCCGATTGACGGCTCATCACAGTCCGTGTCATCATGCGGTCACCATGATTCACAACGTCTATTTTTGGCTGAAATCGGACCTGACTCCAGCCCAGGTCGAAACCTTTGAAAACGAACTTATCGCCCTCAAGACCATTGATTATCTTGAGCATGGCTTTGTCGGCAAACCTGCCCCCACGGAAGAGCGGTCCGTCACGGATCACAGCTTCAACTACTCGCTGACCCTGCACTTCAAGAATCTCGCTGATCACGAGTTCTACCAGAAGGACTGCCCCAAGCACAAACGCTTCGTGGATACGTGCAAGCCCTTCTTTGAAAAGGTGATCGTCTATGACACCGCTCCGATTCATTGAAGATCTTTTAGATCTTTAAAAAGGCCCTCTGCTGGTAGAGCCACCAGCAGAGGAGCCACAGAATGGCTAGAGCGCCGCAGTGCTCCCAAACAGGCCCCCAGGGTCCACTGAAAAAGGGAGCCCCCACATGCACTTTCAGCGTGTCCCGCAGCCAGCCAAAGGTGAGGCTATGCATCAAATAAATGAAGATGCTGTTCATTCCCACCACGACCAAAGGAAAGACCAGCTTCCGCTGACCGGCCACTTCCACCAGCCAGTAAAACACGGACAGCATCATCAGCACCCACCCGCCGCTGAACATCACCCACGACGGCGTCCAGATGCGTTTCACAATCGGCACAGCAACGATGCCGAGAATGGTGCCGATCAACAGGCACACAATCCCCGCGATCAACAAACCTGCGGCCTTTTGCCCATGGGTCTTTGAACTGCGGAGTAGCTTTTCCCCAGCAATCGCGCCCATGAGCATGGTCGCCAGCGCTGGCACAAAGTTCATCGTGGTATAACCACCGGGGTTGGCAACAAAAGCCTGAGCCCTTGGAAAAAGGTTCAGCAACCACCGATCAAAATCCGCCGCCGCATTGAGATGTTTGCTCCAGGCGGCGAAGCGACCAGGGATCACATCGGCAGCAGTTGCTCCCCAGGCAGTCAGATCGGCATCAGGTGCAGGCAATGGATGCTGGAAAAACCAATACCAATCCCCCACCAGAATCAGGATCACCGCCGCAGCACAGTATTCCCACCCGAGAGAAGCCAGCACAAAGAGAAACACATAGCCCAAACCAATCTGCGCCAGCACATTGGTAAAGAGCCAGTTCGTCTGCGTGTCGGTGGTGCGGGTCGAGAGTAACACGCCCAGCAATACCAGAATCACCGAACGCCAGAGCGCATGAAACAAGCGGAGAAAAAAGCCCTGCCCTGATTCCTGCCGTCGCATCAGAGACAACGGCACCGCCACCCCCACCATAAACATGAAGGCCGGCTGGATCAGATCCCACAGTGCACAGCCTATCCATTCCACATGAGACACCTGATAGGCCACGTGCTGCCACAGGGAACTCTCTGGATGCGCTTTGGCCATCTGCACCAAGCCAAACCCGGACGAAGCCATCAAGAGCATGATGAAGCCGCGAAAGGCATCCAGGGAGACAAGGCGCTGAGTGGGAGACATGGCCGGAAACCAACGCGACTCGATCTGACAGGCTTTCGGCCCATGAGCAAAGAAATCCTTTAGCTCTCATCGGGTGATCAAAAGTGCTTGAGATGACGTTTCATTTTCCCCTAACCTGACCTCCCCCTTTGGGATCCCCACCCGCCCATTGCCACAGTCATGCTTCGTCACTTCTTGGTCCCCTTTCTTTTGTTAACTGCTGCCCTGTCTTCAGCCTTCGGGGTTGATATCGCAGGCACGTTCAGCACGAACACCACTCTCGCTGACGGAGATACCTGGACCGGCGGAGATATCACCATCAACTCGGGCATCCTGGTGAATATCCCCACCGGGGCCATTGTCACCTTCAACTCCACCGGTGGCTCGGGAGGTCGCAACTTCAATGGCCCCGGCACCCTTCAAATTGATGAGGGGGGTCGGCTGCTTCTGGATACCAACAGCAGCAATGACAACATCGTTCTCAATGGTTCAGCCAAGATCATCAATGCAGGCGTGCTTCAAATCGACTGCGGAGCTGATCTACGTCTCAATTCGGCAGGCACCACATTCACCAACAACGGCCTCATTCATAAGACCCAGGGCACCGATGGCTCGGCCAATGATCCTTCCTATTTCTTCCCACTCAGCAGCACGACGGGGGGAGCCTTCGTCAACAATGGCGATATCCAAGTGGATGCGGGTCATCTTAATATCTCTGGGGCTTCGACCAGTGCCGGAGCGGCGGCATCCACCGGGGGTAATTTCACCGTTGCCAGTGGGGCGACCTTATCCTTCACGGGTGGCTGGAGCCTGCTCCGTGGAGTCTCCAGCATGACGGGCAGCGGCTCCGTGGCCCTCACCAATGAAAACCCTGCCGGAAGCACCGGTGGCATCTTTTCCGCTCAGGCAGCTACCACCATCCTGGACATCACGGGCGGCGGCCTCCTGTGGACCACCGGGATCCTGGATGGCAATGGCAATACTCTCCGCAACGACGGCCTTCTGCGCCTCGCGGGCACGGGAGCCACGGTCCAGGGCACTGGCAGTGTGGAAAACGGCACCGATGGAGAATTCAGACTGGAGTCCGGCACCCTGACTCTCACGGACGCCAACTTCACCAACCATGGCAGCATGACGCTGCAAGGCAGCACCACGTCCACCACCATCACGCTGGCGGGCACCGGCACCCTGATCAATGCCACCGATGGCACGTTCACTCTGACGCAAGGCAACCTCACGGCGAATGCCAACATCCGCAATGATGGCACCCTCGTCATGAATAGCACCGGCACCATCGTTCTGGGAGGGACAGGCACGCTGACGACCACTGCTGCAGGACTGATGACCTTCAATCGCGGCACGCTCTCCTTGAACGGCAATCAAGTCATCAACAATGGCACCGCCCAATTCATTGACGGCAACAACGCCACCCTGGCAGGCACAGGTCGTTTCATCAATAACGGCACCTTCAACCACATCCAGAGTGGCGGTAACGATAACTTCGTCCTCACCAACTCCGTCGTCTATGAAAACACCGACACCTACGACTTCCAAGGTGCGGGCGATCTCCAGTTCCTCAACACCAGCAGCTTTGAGAACAAAGGCCTCCTGAAGAAGACCTCCAGCAGTGGAGACCCTAGCTTCGTCTTCGGCGTGGGTAAATTCCACGCCATGGATGGCAGTGAGATCCAGGCCACCGTCGGTTTTCTCCGCTTAGCCTCTGGCGGCACCAGTGTGGAAACCGCGACCTGGACGGCTGACGGCGGCTCTTTAGACATTGCCGGGGAATGGACCGGCGTCATCAAAGGCAGTTCCAGCTCATCCTTCCGCATCGCCAACAGCGGCAACGGCTCCGTGGCCAGTGACCTCAGCATTGGCACGGCGGGGCTCACGCTCAACATCAGCGGCAATGGCATCGTGTGGTCGCAGCAGACCATCCTCACCCAGGGCAACACCCTGACCAACAGTGGCATTTTCGGCGTCACCGTTGGCGGCACCAAGACACTGAGCGGCGGTGGCGAGTTCATCAACGCCGCAGGCGGTGTCTTCAACCACACCGACGGCCTGCTCACCATCTCCGATAACAGCACCTTCAGGAACCAAGGCACCTGGAACATCCAGACCGGCAGTGGCGACAGCAGCTATGAGGGCACGGGGTCATTCATCAACGACAGCACCGGCAGCGTGGATTGGTCCGGCGGCGGCTTGGGCATCACCTCCACCGTCCTCTTCCGCAATGACGGCATCTTTACCATCTCCGGCACCGGCACCCGGTCCCTCAAAGATGGCGGTCAGTTCCTCAATGGCAGCACAGGCAGCTTCAACTGGGATGTGGCCACCACCCTCAGCATCGCGGCGGATACGCGCCTGCGCAACGAAGGCACCTTCAACATCAACGGCACCGGCACCCGCGCACTCACCGGCGCGGGCCAGTGGCTCAATGCCGCCACCGGCACCGTCGAGTGGAACAGCACCGCCACACTCTCGATCGCCAGTGGTTTGAGCGTGGTCAATGACGGTGTCTTCAATGTCAATGGAGATGGCAATCGAGTGCTTGCGGGCAATGGCACCTTCATCAACAACGGCACCTTCAATCACAGCCCCAGCACCACCAACGATAACCTCACGGGCAGCACGTCGGGAGGCCAGTTCGTCAACAACGGCAGCTTCATCTTTGGCAACATCGGCGACTTCGAAATGCGCGATGGTTATACCTTCACCAATGCCCCGGGCGGCCTCATTCAAAAGCAAGCCTCGGACGCCAGTGGCGATCAGGCGCAGTTCTTCAGCTTCAGCTCCGACACAGGCGCAGGCACCTTTGATAACCAAGGCACGGTCGAGGTGCTCGGCGGCAACTTCCGCATCACCACCGCCGCCTCCGGCACCTTCGATGACATCACCCTCGTGCAAAACGATGGTGCAGGCACGCTCACCGGCGGCACCTGGATCGCCAATGCCACTCAGACCGGCCTCGCCACCATTGATCTCGATCCCTTTGGCAACACCACCGGCATCCAGCGCATCGGCGAGGACGCCACCGTCGAGCTCATCGGCACCGGCGCCAGTCTGTTCCAGCTCAGCAGCCTGACCCAGGTGGATGGAGCCCTCTACATCCAGCAGCAGACCTTCACTCCCAGCGCGGCCTTCCAGGTCGCTGCCACAGGCACCCTCGGTGGCAATGGCACCCTCGGCCGCGCCATCACCGTGGCAGGCACCGTTCTTCCAGGTGGCACACGCGGCACCGCCATCGGCACCCTCACCGTGAATTCCAGCGCCAGCTTCCTCGCCGATGCCCTCATTCAGGTGCAGATTCAGGGCGCCCTCGCCTTCATTGATCCCGGCCAGGATCAGGCCACCCGCAACCTAGCCATCCTGGCCCTGGGCGATCTTGACCCCTCCGGCAGCCAGCACGATTCCCTGGAGGTCACCGGCACCCTCACCTTCCATGCCGATACCCGAGTCCAGATCATCCCCACCGGCATCACCTACCAGAGCGGCATGGTCTTTGACCTCTTCGACTTCTCCGGCCTCGGCATCGCCGGCATCAGTCAAAGCGACGTCGCAGGCATCCTCGAGCTCCCCGACATCACCAACATCGGCCTCTCCTGGGACACCTCCCTCTTCCAAAGCCACGGCATCGTTTACATCGTCCCCGAGCCCTCCCGCCTCCTGCTGTTCGGGCTTGGCCTGGGCTTCCTCCTCATGCGTCGGCGGAAACCCGCATCCGTGCGGTAAACCCGCATCCGAGGGCCATTCCCCCCACGAAGGCTCAACCCGTTAGGAGCCCCGGCTTCAGCCGGAAGGTTCGGGGGCATCGGGCCTCCCCTGAGTCAGCTTCAAGGCGGGGCTCCGAGCAGCTCAAGGCCATCCAGCGCTTCGCTTCCCCCAAGGCGTGAGGCCAGCTTGGCCTCACACATCCGGGCTGAGGGCTGGGAGCCCCCACTCCTGGACCCTACCGCCAGGCAAACCGAGCGACCGGAGCGCGAGTGTGTCGAAGACCACTCGCCTCACTTTCCCAGCGCCCCGCAGTCCTACACCATATGCGTCGGCTCACCGATACTGTCTCAGCCCTGGCCCTCAAAGCTTACCCAAACCAAACAAAGGGTGCGTTGCCTCGCTTCGGCATACTCGCGCCCCATGGGTTCGGTCACGGACGAGTGAGCCACCGTGCAAAATATCCTAGCTTGCGCTTGCCGGGACTAAGCGGCTTCTCCATCATCCGGCCCATGAAATTCCCCGCGCGCACCTGCTGTCGTCTGGCTGGCATTGGCATCGGCGTCGCCATTGGCGGCCCCCTGGTCGGATACGCGGGCAGCCTCCTGGGTGACATGACCTATGACCTGCTGGGGGATACCCTGGGCAGCGAGGAGCAGTTGGGCGACTCCATTGGCGGCCTGCTGGGAAACATCGCCGCCGATGCCTTTCCCCGCGCCTTCCAGGCACCGGCAGACTACCCGGACTTCAAACACGACTTCCGCCGCGCCCTCATTCTTTCCCTGGAGCAGGCCTTGCGCGGGCCCGTGCCCCGGCGGTATGCCCAGAGCGTAGGGCAAAGCGCGGCCAAACACTCACTCATCACTCGCTGCCTGAACCAGGCCGCCGACCACCTGCGCAGCCAGATGCAGCAGGCCGTGAAGAAGGGCGACAGCGCCGCCTTCGAGGCCCTCTTCCCCGCCGGGCAGGTGGACAGCGCCTTCCTGGACCTCCAGGATGACAGCCTCGCCTCCACAGCAGATACCCTGCTCGCCCAGTGGTATGACACCGTCCTGGCCCCGGTCATTGAGAGCCTGTGCGCCACCGACCTGCCCCATCTCGGCGGAGCGTCCGAGTTCCGTCGGCAAACCCTCGCTGCCCTGGCCATCGAGTTCCCCGCCGCCTTTGGCAGCGTGCTGAAGGACAAGGACCACCAGCGCCTCCGCATCGCCACTCAGCGGCTCATGCTCAATGAAGTCCGCCGCACCGTGCAGCGCCTCCCGCAGCAGATCGCCGGACTGAACGCCAAGCTCACCGCCTTCATCACCGCCCATGAGACAGACAGCGCCCTCCTGGCGGCCATGGATGGCAAGCTGGACGCCCTCCAGAGCAGCGTGGATCATGGCGACACCCAGAGCAAAGCTCGCGACGCAACCACCCACGCCTATCTAGAAAACCTCACCGCCAACCAACTCCACATCACCGCGATTACCCGCTACAAGGCTAACCTCACCGCCCGCTTCTCCATCCACAACGCCGTCGGCATCCCGGCGGTGGAGGACCCGAAGCAGAAGCAGGGGCCGGATAAGATCGTGGATCTCTTTGTCCAGCCCACCTGCACGGAGCAGCGGGTCAGCCCGGAGGAGATGCAGGAAGCCATGAAGAACGGGCAAACCAAAACCGAGGCCCTGCTCCCCCGCTTGGTCAAGGATCGGCGCGTCGTCCTGCTAGCCGATCCGGGCATGGGCAAAAGCACGCTCATCCAGTGGCTCGTCACCGCCCTGGCCGCTCCGGTGCCGTCCAAGGACATCGCCCCCTTTGGCAAGATCATCCCTCTGCCCATCATCCTGCGCGAGGTCGTGCGGGACATGCCGAGGGAGCTGGAGAAATGGACCTGGGCAACCCTGCTGGAGACCTTCCTGCGGCATCGGCATGACGAGCACAAACCCGCCATGGCCGCCCCGCTCGCCACCGATGACACCACCTGGACCGCCCTGCTGGAAAGCCCTGAGGCCTGGTTCATGCTCGACGGCCTCGACGAGATCGGCGATCCCGCCAAACGCCGCGCCCTCCGCGATGCCATCTGGGAAGGCTTCGAGGCCCACCCCCAGGCCCGCTTCCTCATCACCTCACGAGTCGTGGGGTATGACGAGGCGGAGGTGCATAAGCGCCTTGAGTCAACGCCGCCTGCTGACCACACGAGGGACTTGAATAGCAGGCAGCTCGCACAGCTAATGGTCCATACGTGGCTAGCAGAGCTCCTCTATCTCGCCCCCTTGTATATCCATTTGGTTTCTTTCTTTGCAGAGGTTCTGCATAAGTTGAAAACCGGTTTGGCGAAGGCGGGCGGCCGCCCGCCTTCGCCAAGCAGGAGAGAGGCCCCTTCGCCCTTGAACCCCTTGCGGGAGTTCGCAGCCCAGCTTGGCCCTCTTCTGCTTCATCGGTCTGAGATCGAACAGTTGCCTGAACCTCACACGGCGTTTTCGCGCTTTGCGAGAGTTCGTATCCACAAGGTTGATCCAACCCCTCACCAACTCCTTCCATTTAATCCATGTGCCCCGATCCTGTCTACCTCGGCGTTGATGTCTCCAAAGACTCTCTCGAAGTTGCCTTCCTCTCCCAAAATCACTCCTTTCCAAACACTCCCTGCGGCGTGCGCAAGCTGCGCAACCTCATCGCCAAACACCCTCGCTCTGTGCAGGTCATTTGCGAAGCCACCGGCGGCTATGAGCGCCTCATGGTCCAAGCTCTTCACGAAGGCAAAATTCCCCTCAGCCTCGTCAATCCACGCCTGCCCCGTGACTTCGCCCGCGCTCAAAACCGCCTGGCCAAGACCGACCGCATCGATGCCTCCATCCTTGCTGCTTATGGCTCCGCCCTCAAGCCTGCGACCACTCCACCCGCAGATCCCGCCACTGCCCGTCTGGCCCTGCTGGTGGCCCAGCGCGACAGCCTCGTTGAGGAGCGCGCCCGCTATAAAACCCGCCTGCGTCAACATGCCGACCTTTGGTTGGCGGCCCAGATCAGACGCCTCATGACCAACTTGAACCTGGAAATCGTCAAACTCGAAACCTTGATGCGCGAAGTCGCCGCTGAAAACGCCGCACTTCAGGCCAGGTCACAACGGCTGGATGAAGCGGCTGGCATCGACTGGCGCAGCGCCCTGTGCCTGTGCGCCCACATGCCCGAACTCGGCTCCCTCAAACGCGAGCAGGCCGCGGCACTTGCAGGCCTAGCACCGTTCAACCGCGACAGCGGCCAGTGGCGG